>CAVICC010000001.1:0-91805 GCA_963641405.1 bacterium
TATACTTTTTCTTACGAAATATGCGGTACCGCATATTTCTGTACTGAATAGTTACTTCCTTTCTTTATTAATGCATATAATTCGATGTATTTAGTCGATTAATGAACTCTAGGCGATACCAAAAATTTCTTCAAGCTCGTGCTCATGGATATCTGTTCCTATTACAACAAGACGTCCCGTATAATCCGGCTCTCCGTCACGAAGCTCATACTCGCCTGGAACCATATCAAAATAAATCCACTTTCCGTCTGTTCCTTCAACCATACCCTTCGCACGCAAGATATTGTCATCTTCTACAAATTTCTTTAAAATTTCCTCAAGCTGTGCTCTGTCAAACTTGTGAGGAGTCTCCTTGCCCCAGCTTGTAAATATATCATCTGCATGATGGTGTCCGTGTTCATGGTCATGATCGTGATCGTGGCATCCGCATGTGCAGTTCTCGTCATGCTCATGGTGGTGCCCATGCTCGTGGTCATGATGATGTTCGTGCTCCTCATGGTCGTGATTGTGATGGTGTTCGTGCTCTTCATGGTCATGATCGTGATGATGCTCGTGCTCCTCATGGTCATGATCATGGTGGTGATGATGGTGCTCATGCTCTTCCTCGTCATGCGCATGTCTTGCCTCTGCAAGAACCTTCATCTCGAGATTGTCCTGTCCCTCGATAGTCTTTAAAATCTGCTCTCCCAAGATAGCATCCCAGTCTGTTGTGATGACAGATGCCTTAGGATTAAGATTCTGGATCTGCTTTACACAAAACTCAAGCTGTTCTGGTGTCGCATTCTGGCTGCGGCTTAAGATAACAGTTGTAGCATACTCAATCTGGTTGTTGAAAAATTCACCAAAAGCTTTCATCTGCTTGCTGGCTTTTAAAGCATTTACAACAGTAACAAGTGCATTGAGCTTAACGTCCTGTTCTTTTTCGATATCTATAACAGATTTCATTACATCTGATAATTTACCTACACCGGATGGTTCGATAAGAATACGATCTGGATGGTATTTGGTGATGACTTCATTTAGGTTCTTTCCAAAATCTCCTACGAGAGAACAGCAGATACATCCGGAATTCATTTCTGTGATCTCGACACCTGAATCCTTTAAGAACCCTCCGTCGATACCAACCTCGCCGAACTCGTTCTCTATTAGAACAATCTGCTCGCCTTTGAATGCTTCATCTATCATCTTTTTAATAAATGTAGTCTTTCCTGCTCCAAGGAATCCTGAAATAATGTCAATTTTTGTCATTCTAATTCACTCCTTTTCTTTCCACTAAGTAGTATTGTACTAGCAAAATCATTAATATGCAAATTATAATTTCATAAACAAAAGAACTACCGCAAGCGGTAGTCCTCTCTAATACATTAATTGTATTTTCTTTTTCTAGCTGCTTCAGATTTTTTCTTACGCTTTACGCTTGGTTTCTCGTAATGCTCGCGCTTGCGAATCTCCTGCTGGATTCCCGCCTTAGCGCAGTTTCTTTTGAATCTGCGTAATGCGCTATCTAAAGTCTCGTTTTCTTTAACTATTACACTAGACATAACCTAAAACCTAACCTCCCTCCAGTTGTGTATTGTGCATCAACTGTTAGGTATCTTTACTTAATTGCACTATAAGATATTTTAGCAAAATATCTTGATTTGTCAATACTGATATGAATATTTTTTGCTATATTTTTAAATATTTCATTTTTAATATATTTACAGCCTGATAAATACTGAAGTCTCTTTTTTGAGATCTCCTGCAATCTCGTAGTTTTCATCCATACGTTTAGAGATATTATCCATATCTTCAACGAGAATCTGTGTGCTGTCTGCAGCTGAAACCACACCATTTACGCCCTCCTCAATAGCATGCGAAATTGTGCTAACCGAGAGTGCTATTTCCTCCATTGCAGACTTAAGTGATTCTGTTTTTTGTTCGAATTCACCCATAGCTTCCTCAATATGGGATGCTTTGTCGCGGTATTCACTTCCTGATTCGACAAATTCTGCAAACTCTGGAAGTATTGATTCATTCATATAACCAACAAGATCATTTGCATTATCAGCTAGATTATGAACAGCATTGATTACTATTCCGTTGATGCGCTGGATATTGTTTGCAGCCTCCTGGCTTGCAGCAGCAAGTTGGCTTATCTCAGATGCAACAACCGCAAAACCTCTTCCCGCCTCACCTGCTCTTGCAGCCTCTATAGAAGCATTTAGCGCAAGCAAGTTAGTCTGACTTGCAATATTTAAAATGTCGTCCGTGAGAGTATTTACCTGATTTACGCTATTGCTGTCTTCTATCGCTTTTTCAAGAACTGTTAGTATGGCATTTACTTTTTCACCGGTAGACTCCATGTTGGTCTTTGCAGAATTTTCCAAAGAAAGAGCATGATTTTTCATCTCCTTGGTATAGAGATTGATCTGTGATGTCTTGTCTGCAATATCATTCACCTCGGCTGCTACCGATTCTGTGTTATCATTGATAACTGATGCATTGTCAGCAATATCCTGCATTGTAGCAGAAAGCTCCTCTGTAAGTGCGGAAAGGTCAGATACACTGCCATTACTGGTCTGCACGCTCTGACGTACTTCGTTTACAACTTCTTCCATCTTTGTCGAATTGCGGGTAATGGTTTTAAAAATGTCCTGCAACTTCGACATAAATGAGTTTATACCATGACCTACTGCATCAATTTCGGCATTTGTACTTATAGATACTCTCTTTGTAAGATCCCCCTGCTTGTTGTCTATATGGACAATTATGTCATTTATCTCTTTTTGTGTAGTAGAAAGAGGTTTTATCACCATCTTAAGCACAAGAAGTACGGCCGCGCAAAGTGCAATTACACTGACTGCTATTGTAAATATGCTTGCGATTATTGATGCGCGGTATGTATCTTGAAGATTCTGGCGCTCACTGTCGGTATTTGCATTTACTGTTGTTTTGATATTTGAAATAGAATCCTCGATGGCAGAAGCATAGTTTGAAAGATCGCCATTTGCCAACTCATACGCAGATTCATTATTGCCAGCGGCACTATATGCCATTACATTTGCACATTCATATTTCAAGCTCTCATAATTAGAACATATCAGATCGTAATCTGATTTCGCATCGTCATCAACATATCTTAGATATTCATCCAGATTTGCTTCTATCAATGACTCTTCTACCCTGATTTGCTCTACAATGCTTATCATAGTATTTAGATCGGTAGCAACTATATGAGACAGCGCAAGATTATGAATCTGCATTGTCTGCTGCTCTATCTCAGATAATTCATTGATATTGGTCATTGATCTGTCCGAAATCTCAGTCGCTGCATTGTTCACATTTCTTAAGCTGCTTAAAGCCCATACATTTGATAAAATACTTACGATTCCAAGGATGAACACCGGTATCATAATAATTATTTTAGTACTTATCTTCTTATTCTGATCCATTTTTATTCCTCCTAGCCTGCGACAGATTGTGTGATCTGTTCTACCAATGAATCCATAATTTCCTGAAGTTCTAATCCTTTTGGATTACCCTCTGACATGGTGGTACCAAAGGCTGTCATAGCATCCCAGAAACTATTTCCTACCCTTTGAAGAGATCCGTACTGTGCCTGATCAGCTACAGCTGTAAGTGCCGGTATTTTTGTCACAGCATCAGAAGAGGCAGCATTGAGATTTGCTGGTCCCTGGTCGTTTTTTTCAAGACGAAGCATCTGGTTTTGCTCATTTGTGAACCATTCTGCAAGTTTCGCTGCCCATTCAGGGTGTTTTGAATAAGCACTGACACCCATGTATTTGTATCCTTTAAAAGATGCCATCTGAATCTGCTGCCCAGCACATGTAAATGTAGGGAGCTTTACTGCTCCATAGTTTTCGCCCCATATTTCTTTAATTGTGGCTGCATTCCATGCTCCACTTACTCCGGCTATAACAGAGCCATCCTGTACTCCGGCTAAGAAATCGCTGTCAACAGCATTTTTAAATCCAGGATTTGCTGCAATTGATAGAAGTGACTGTGCGATGTCTACACCTGTTATTGCAGTATCTGTTGCATTCCAGTTGCAATGATTTGTAACACCATCATCATTTACACCAAATTCCAACCCTGTATTTCCGAAAAATGCATATAAATACCAGCCGGAACTCCAATCCATTGTGATTTTTTTACCACTAGCCGCTGCTACGGAAAGCATTCCGTCCAGTGTAACCGTATCCGCATCAGTAAAATAATCTTTATTATAATACATGAAATATCCATTATCAGCGGTCATAGGATATGCGTATAACACATCATTTACAGTTGCCACTTCTATAGCACCCTCATCATTTGCCGCTTTAATCGTATCTGAATCAGGTACAGGATATAAAGCTCCACCTGCAACAAGCCCTGTAATCTGGTCATCTGCCAAAGGATAAACATCAGCAGAGTTATTGATATCACTAAGTGCATTGTTTTTGGCTTCTGAATCTTTTGAATCTACAAGTGTAATCTCAAAAGAAGCCTGACCCGAATACTCTTGTTTGAAACTGTCGATCATCTCATTCATAAGATCAAAATTACTTTCCTCTGACCATACTGTAAGAGAAACCGTGCCAGATTCAGTATTGTCCTTCGCCCCCATCTGCGTGCTGTCAGGCTGCATGGCATTGCCACATGAAGTTAAAGTGGTAATGCCAAAACATACTGCAAAAACAGCAGAAATATACCTTTTTTTCATATTTAAAACACCCTTTCTGATTTTTATAGTGCTATTTTACCATATTTTATTCAAATAGGAAAGAGTAAAATTTGTACCTTTTGCATATCTTTTCGCATTTTTTAGTATGTTTCGTGTTGAAATTGCACATCATTGTTGCTCAACCATCTCCTATACAGCAAAAACGCAAGTATCTTTCAGGATACCTGCGTTTTCATTACATTTAAATATTAAGTTATAAACCAATTATTTAATCATGCCTTCAAGAGCAGCTTTTGCTGCTGCGATAGCATCAGGAATACCATCTGGATTCTTTCCTCCTGCCTGTGCCATGTTTGGACGTCCACCACCGCCACCGCCTACATTTGAAGCGATCGCTTTGATAAGATTTCCTGAATGTGCCCCCTGCTTGATAGCTGCCTCTGTAGCCATAGCAATGAGATTTACTTTGCCATCATTTGCAGATGCAAGTACGACAACACCCTCGCCAAGTTTCTCCTTAAGAGAATCTCCAAGATCGCGGAGTCCGTTCATATCAACTCCGTCAACACTTGTTGCAAGGAGCTTGACACCATTTACTTCTACTACCTGATCCATAACATCACCGAGAGCATCCTTTGCTGCTTTGCTCTTTAATGACTCGTTCTCGCTCTGGAGGGCTTTCATCTCAGCCATGAGGTGCTCAAGCCTCTCAACAAGGTTTGCAGGTGTAGATTTAACTACCTTTGCTGCCTCGTTAAGCTCATCCTCAAGCTTGTTATAGTATGCAAATACATTGTCACCGGTAATTGCCTCGATACGTCTGACACCGGCAGCAACACCGCTCTCTGAAAGGATCTTAAAAGCCGTAATCTCTGAGGTGTTCTTCACATGTGTACCACCACAGAACTCTTTGGAGAAATCTCCCATAGATACTACACGTACCTTCTCACCGTATTTCTCACCGAAAAGTGCCATAGCACCTGTCTTTTTAGCCTCATCAACAGTCATGATATCTGTATGGACATCAATAGCCTCAGCTATCTTTTCATTGACCATATCCTCTACCTTTTTAAGCTCCTTAGGAGTCATTGCAGAAAAATGAGAAAAATCAAATCTTGTTCTCTCTGCATCCTGATATGAACCTGCCTGCTCAACATGTGTACCAAGTACCTCACGAAGAGCTTTCTGAAGAAGGTGAGTTGCAGAATGGTTTCTACAGGTCTTTGCACGTAAAGTCTTGTCCACTGAAAGTGTAACCTGCTCGCCAGCACGGATCATGCCCTCTGATACATATCCGACATGTGCATATCTGTTTCCAACAACCTTTACAGTATCCTCTACTACGAATGTACCGCTCTCTGACTTGATGATACCCTTATCTCCCTGCTGACCACCCATGGTAGCATAAAAAGGAGTATTTGCAACGATTACAGAACCCTTCTCACCATCAGATAAAGCCTCTACAACCTCTGTGGCATTTGTAAGGAATGCTGCTTTTGAAGTATCCTCAAGCTTGTCATAGCCTACAAACTCTGTGATAAGGTCTGACTCTATATCGTTGTATACATTGGCATCTGCTCCCATGTAATTTGTCTCTTTACGGGCACCTCTGGCTGTCTGTCTCTGTTTCTCCATACAAGCCTCAAAGCCTGCCTCATCATATGTAAAGCCTTTTTCCTCAAGGATCTCTGCTGTAAGATCAATAGGAAATCCATATGTGTCATAAAGTTTGAATGCATCCTCGCCTGAGAGTATCTTTACTCCGTCAGCTTTCATATGATCTTCCATCTCTGCAAGGATACCAAGTCCCTGATCGATAGTTTTTGCAAATTTTTCCTCTTCCTGAGTAAGAACTTTAAGGATAAAGTCCTTTTTCTCCTCAAGCTCAGGATATCCATCTTTACTCTCATTTATAACAACCTGTGCGATCTTTGCAAGGAATGCCCCATCTATACCAAGTGTGCGGCCATGCATTGCAGCACGTCTTATTATGCGGCGGAGTACATAGCCTCTGCCCTCGTTGCTAGGCATAACACCATCAGAGATAAGGAAAGTTGATGAACGGATATGATCTGTGATAAGTCTGATAGACACATCATCCATCTCATCTACATGATATTTCTTTGCTGAAAGTTCGCAAACTTTGTCACGGATAGCTTTCATAGTATCTATATCAAATACCGAATCAACATCCTGCATAACAACAGCAAGACGCTCAAGTCCCATACCTGTATCAATATTTTTATTCTCAAGCTCTGTATAACCACCGTGTCCGTCACCGTTGAACTGAGTAAATACGTTGTTCCATACCTCCATAAAACGGTCACAGTCACAGCCAACTTTACAATCAGGCTTTCCGCAACCGTATTTCTCACCACGGTCATAATAGATCTCAGAACATGGTCCGCAAGGTCCTGCACCATGCTCCCAGAAATTGTCACACTCTCCTGTCTTTGGATCTCTATAGAAACGTGTGATTTTCTCAGCAGGAACACCTACTTCTTTTGTCCAGATGTCAAATGCTTCATCATCCTCTCCGTAAATAGATGGATAAAGTCTGTCCTCCTCAAGTCCGAGCACCTGTGTAAGGAACTCCCATGACCACGCGATCGCTTCATGCTTAAAATAATCACCGAAAGAGAAGTTACCAAGCATCTCAAAAAATGTAAGGTGACGTGCTGTTTTTCCTACGTTTTCGATATCACCTGTTCTTACACACTTCTGACATGTAGTCACACGACGTCTCGGTGGAATCTCCTGTCCTGTAAAATATGGTTTAAGAGGTGCCATACCTGCATTGATAAGCAGTAAGCTGTTGTCATTGTGAGGCACCAGTGAAAAACTCTTCATTGAAAGATGTCCCTTGCTCTCGAAGAACTCAAGGTACATACGACGTAATTCGTTAACGCCATAACTCTTCTTCATTACTCAAATCTCCTATTCTTTTGTCTTTGCATCCTTGTTCTTGCGAAGCTTTGCCCCAATCAAGCCACCGCAGAGACCTATAGCTGCTAGGACAAGCATGATAATAATATATTGTGCAACGCACATAAAAAAAGATCCCATAATTAAATCCTCCTAAAATAATGAACTAATTTATTATAAATGAACTTTTCAAATAATTCAATAGTTCTCTCCAAATGCGAACGTCTGATTTTCACGTTCTATATCAATAACGCGGTCAGCCATCTCTTTATTGGACAGTCTTTTTTTGTACTCGGCTATACCGCTATATTCCTGCCACATATGCATCGGAAATACATATTCAGCTCCCGTATTATGTAAAAAGTAGTCAAAACCGTTGAACTGATACTCTCCAAGCTTCGGATCCATAGGAAAAAATGCTACGTTTATTGGCTTGCCCGCCAACCTCTTTATCTCATGCCTGAAATTACGCCTCGTTATGCCATTTATCAGATCTCCGGCCCCCTCCCACTCCCAGTCGTTTAAATCTCCCGCGTGGAAAAGGCTGACACCATGTGAGGTCACATAAAATGCTACTCCTGCATCCGTAGATCTGAAAGTTGTGATGTTAAGATCATCCACATGATATTCATTATCAGGTGAAACAAATGTCACCTTGTCACGGACAGTCGGATCTATTCCGTGTTTTTTAATGAAATTCGGACTAATCCGGATATCCTTTGACATAATATAATGAATATTTTCATAGCGTTCTGCCATACGAAGAATATCCATATCATAATGATCCCTGTGACAATGGCTTGCAAACATATATATCTTTGTATCAGGCTCATAATCAGGCAGTTTGCCGGTAAAATGCATACCGTCGATATTATCACCGTTAAAATAATCAAATATGAGCACTTTATCATCTATCTCGACTAGAAAGCAGCTATGATGTATAAAAACTATCTGCATTTTATTTATCCTTTCAGCTATAACATAATATAGTTTTTGTCCTCAAATACGTGGTATCGCATGTGCTGTAATCAACAGCTACATTATATCACCCTATATCCATTACCGCCATAAAAATATATTATGACATCTTATAGTAATGAGCATATATACCTTCATGTGCAAGAAGCTCTTCATGAGTTCCGCGCTCTGCAATGCCATTATCTGCAACAACAAGGATCTCATCTGCATTACGTATAGTGGAAAGTCTGTGTGCAATAGTAATTGTTGTTCTGTCTCTTGCAAGTGCCTCAAGACTCTTTTGGATATAACGTTCGCTCTCATTGTCAAGAGCACTTGTAGCTTCATCTAGCACAAGGATCGGAGGATTTTTAAGGAAAACTCTCGCTATTGAGATACGCTGTTTTTGTCCTCCGGAGAGTCTTGTACCACGCTCCCCCACAAACGTATCATATCCATCAGGAAGTTCCATTATAAAATCATGTATATTTGCTTTTTTTGCCGCGTCAATAATTTCATCCATAGAGGCATCTGGCTTTCCGTAAGCTATATTGTCCTTTATACTTCCGCAGAACAAATACACATCCTGCTGGACAAGTCCAATATGGTCACGAAGACTTTCGAGTGTAAGCTTTCTTACGTCAACACCATCTATAGTCACTCTGCCATCTGTAACATCATAAAACCTTGGAAGAAGTGAACATATCGTAGTCTTCCCACTTCCCGAAGGACCAACAAGAGCTATAGATTTTCCGGCCTGAATGGAAAATGACACATTCGATAGCACAGGTGTATCATCGTCGCTATAATGAAATGATACGTCTTCATAGCACACATTTCCCTTTACATTAGTAAGTTCTAAAGCATCAGGTGCATCCACTATCTCCGGTTCAGTCTCCACTACATCGAGAAATCTCTTAAATCCGGAGAAGCCTTTTTGCATCATCTCCGTAAGCTCTACGAGAATCTGTATAGGACTAATGAAAATACCTATATAAAGTGCATACATGGCAAGATCTGAAGCTTCCATCTTATGGTGTGCAATAAGCCATCCACCAAATACTAAAGTGACCATATACATAAGCCCCTGGAAAAAGAGGTTTCCACTCATAAAACTGCCCATACAGCGGTAGTTGGCATCCTTTGAGACAAGAAATGCCTCATTACTTTTGTCGAATTTTCTCTCCTCTATACACTCATTGGCAAAAGACTGCACCACTCTGATACCTGAAAGTGTATCCTGCAGGCTCGAGTTGATATCTCCGATCTTTCGTCTGTTATCCATGAAGGTTTCCTGCATGCGCTTATTCTGTCCATATGAAAAAATAAGCATAAAAACAACCAGAATAAGCATAGGAATCGCAAGAATCCAGTTTATCATAAATAGGAATGTGAAAGAACCAATGATCTTGATAAGCGATATAAACAGATTCTCTGGACCGTGGTGCGCAAGCTCTGATATATCAAAAAGATCCGATACAAGCTTACTCATCATCTGTCCTGAATTGTTCTGATCATAATATGAAAATGAAAGTCTCTCATAATGATCGAACAGTTCTTTTCTCATATCTCGTTCCATACGTGCACCCATCATGTGACCTGCATATGTAACATAGTACTTGCACAGTGTCTGGATAATATATGCCAACAAAAGTACTATCGCTATAGGCAGGAGCGCAGATAATATATTTTCTGCCGAACCGGCAAACAGTGTCTTTGTAAGTGTTCGTAAAACTTGTGGAAATGCCAGATCCACAAGGCTTATAACCGTCGCACAAAACAGATCAACGAAAAATACCGCTTTGTATGGCTTATAGTATTTAATAAATTTTTTTAGAGTATCCATTATCTCATCTACCTGTCTTTCTATTTTTTAGCTCATATTACACTACAGCATTTTTATAAACTTATCAAGTTTTTTGAAAATATACATGCATATTGCAACTAACATGTAAGATATAACTATGGCAAATAGCATGACATTATGGTAAAATATGACCAACTATATTACAGTACCTATGAAGGAGGAATTTTATGAATTATAGTATTGAAGGAGAACCATTACCGGTAGTTATCTGCAATCTCGAGGCCAATGAGACAATGATAACAGAAAAAGGCGCTATGTCGTGGATGACACCGAACATGAAAATGGAGACCACATCAAACGGTGGAATAGGAAAAATGTTTGGAAGAGCCTTCTCCGGTGAAAGCGTATTCCAGAACCGATATACATCAATTGGCGGTCAGGGAATGATCGCATTTGCATCAAGTTTTCCGGGATGTATAAGACCATTTGAGATCGCACCTGGTCAGGAAATTGTAGCACAAAAGACAGCATTTCTTGCATCTACTAAAGGAGTCAAGCTTTCAATATTCTTCCAGAAGAGATTGGGTTCCGGTTTCTTTGGAGGAGAGGGATTTATCATGCAGCGTCTTTCGGGAAATGGAATTGCATTCCTTGAATTTGATGGATATATTAAAGAATATGAGCTTGCAGCCGGCCAGCAGATTGTTATCGATACAGGTTATCTAGCAGCAATGACAGCAAGCTGCCAGATTGAAATTCAGACGGTACCGGGTATCAAAAATGCCGTATTTGGTGGAGAGGGACTGTTTAATACAGTGATCACCGGTCCTGGCCGCGTATGGCTTCAGAGCATGCCTGTATCACAGCTTGCAGGGGCTATCAAGCCATTTATACCTACTGGTAATTAGTATAATAAACAAACTTTAATTTTTGCTTTTTGTTTATATGACTCAAACTTCCCACATATAGAATAACGTGTGTGAAGTTTGAGTATATGATTAATTATGAAAAAGGATTATAGAATCTGCTGCCACTGGCAAATGTAATAAAAAGCCCAACAACTGCGAATATAAGCACTCCTACAATCACTATTAGATCCACAGAGGAAAGTTTCCTTGCTGAATACCATGTCCTCTTTTTATTTTTGCCAAATCCACGAAGCTCCATGGCATTACTTACCACGTCAATTCTGTCCATACTTGTAAAGATAAGCGGAAAAAGAATTGACGATACATTTTTAATACGGTCAATAAGTCCTGCCTTTGAACTCATCTCTATTCCACGAGCCTCCTGGGCATGTTTTATCCTTGTAAAATCAGCCTGTACATCCGGTATATATCTTAGGGCAATAGCTATGGAATAGCTGATTTTGTAGCTTACTCCAATCTTATTCATGGATGCAGCAAACTCACTAGGGTTGGTAGTCAAAATAAACATAAGCACTGCTGGAACAACGGTAAAGTATTTAATCATAATATTAAACTCATAAAAGAACTGTTCAGCTGTAACCGTGTAATTTCCTGCAATATGCCATAGATCCTGTCGAGTTCCATATATTTTGACACCCTCATATGGTGAAAATAAAAATACTGCCAAGAGATTTAGGCATAGGAAAAATAAAATAAACAAAAAAACTGTTGAAATTTGCTTCCATTCTGTCTTTGATATACGAAAAATTATCAGGCTGCTAACCAACATAAAAAGTAGGATTCTGGTGTCATATGTGATCATACTGACAATTGACCATACCAAAAAGAATATCAGCTTTGTCAGACCGCTTAAACGATGTATCCACGTGTCCTTTTGTTCATAAGTCAATAACCTAGGCATTTCTTTCCACCTCTCTTTCGTACTGAATGAAGCATTCTACAAAAGCAGATGGATCATCGATGCCACATCTAACTGCCAAACCATAGAGTGATGTTCTCTTAAGATAGGCCTTATCAGAAATCTCATCATCCGTAAGAATGTGCGCTGGGCTGTTATCTGCAAGCATTTTTCCGTCTGCAATAACAATCGCCCTGTCTGTATACTCAAGCATCAGATGCATGTCGTGGGTAATCATTATTATGGTGATTCCTAGCTTCTCATGAATTTTGCGAAGAAATTCCATAATCTCTGTATAGTGTCTGAAATCCTGTCCCGCTGTAGGCTCATCAAGGATTAACACCTCAGGGTTCATCACCATGATGGCTGCAATTGTGACACGTTTCTTCTGTCCGAAGCTAAGTGCTGAAACAGGCCAGTTTCTAAACGGATAGAGGCCACAGATTTTAAGGGTCTCATATACTCTTTCTTTTACCTTATCTTCAGGCACTCCTCTCACTCGAAGTCCCAACGCTACCTCGTCAAAAATCATAGGCTTGGAAATCATCTGGTTAGGACTCTGCATTACCAGTCCGATTTTCTCGCCTCTCTCCTTGATGGAATATCCGCTTAAGTCCTCACCGTTTAGGTAAATACCACCTTCATCCGGCTCCATAAAGCCACAGATTAAGCTGGCTAGAGTGGATTTTCCTGCACCATTTTTTCCAACCAGTGCAACCATTTCTCCCTTTGTGATAGAGAAATCTATATGTGAAAGAACAGACTGCTCCGGAGTATAAGCAAAGCTTAAATTTCTTATCTCAAGGGCAGGTTTAGTGTCTGGTATTTGCTTAGTTAGATGAACCTTACCATACCAGTTTTGTACATTTTTCATGTATGGCATTAAATTCATAGTCTCAATATGCTGAGGTAAATCTGCCTCATTTATCCGGCATCCGGCATATTTTAAAGCTGTGATATAAAGTGGCTCACGGATTCCCTGCTCCTTTAGTATCTCTCCCGCCAAAAGCTTTGCCGGTTTTACATCAGCCACAATTCTTCCGTCTCCAACTACAATAATACGATCCACATCACGGTAGAGTACGTCCTCCAGACGATGCTCGATAATGACAATCGTTGTTTTTTTTGCTTTATGAATACGGTCAATCAAATCAATTGCACGTTTACCTGTTGCAGGATCCAGGTTTGCCAGAGGCTCATCAAAAAGCAGAATGTCCACATCATCTACAATCACACCAGCCATGGATACACGCTGCTTCTGTCCTCCTGACAGGGCATTAGGTGCATGGTCAAGAAAATCTGTCAAGTCTACAGTTTCTGCCACTTTGTCCACTCGGTTAAACATTTCCTGTTGGTCTATACAGTCATTTTCCATAGAAAATGCAATATCCTCCGCCACCGTAAGCCCAATAAACTGGCCGTCAGTGTCCTGCAATACAGTTCCTACTAATTTGGATAATCCAAAAATGCCAAGCTCCTTTGGATCCTGTCCCTTAATTTTCAGGCTTCCCATACTCTCACCAGTAAATGAAAATGGAACCAGCCCGTTGATACAATGGGCAAGTGTTGACTTACCCGAACCGGATGGTCCCACAATCAAAACCTTCTCTCCAGGATAAATCGCAAGATTTATATCCCGAAGAGTAGGCTCTACCTGTGATCGATATTTAAAAGAATAATCTTTAAATTCGATAATTGCTTCCATAAAATCTTAATCTTCCTTTGTGAGACTGGATGACTTTGCCCCAATCTTAGAATAAGCTGCTGTTAAAATAGTTCCTAATACACCAACTGCAATAATGTTTGCCACAAAAGCTGCAGCTCCCTGAACGAACACCTTGTTGGCTGGCTCAGCATAAATTAAAATATCAAGTACAGGAGCTACAACAATCCATGCCAAGAGATTTCCAACAACCTGGACTATATTGAATTTAACAATCTGCTTTGTATCGAAGCCACCCTCTTTTACCGCAAATTGCTTTGCAAAAAGTCCGATTGCAATTCCAAATACTGCGTCTGGAAATACCCAGCTCCACCATACACTTCCATAGAATAATGCATCACCGATTGCATGTCCTGCAAGCCCCATGATACCACCTACTACAGGTCCGAATACTGCTGCAAAAAATGCCAACAGTGCAGCTCTTGGCTGTAAAGATGTGTTCGGAATAAATCCAAGAGGAATCTGTACGTTTGTCAGCACAATAAAAAGCGCTGTTCCGATACCAGTTGCAACAACTTCTTTGATACCAAATTTGTTTTTCATAATATACTCTTTCTGCTGCATTATGTGCAGCTTTTTTCTAGTGACAGACAATAGGAACATATCCTATCCCATCTGCACCTCATACATAATAAGCCATGAAAAGGAATTTTTCAATATGCTAATTCTAAAGTTCTTCACGAAGGCGTGCATACATCTGCATATGTTTGTGGAGTTTTTTTGCAAGCTTACTGTCAATCTGATCCGGTGTAGCTCTCCACTGCCAGTTGCCACCTGTAGTTGACGGTATATTGATGCGGGCTTTTGATCCAAGCCCCAAAAGATCCTGCATAGGTACAATTGCCATGTCTGCTACTGATGACCAGGCAGCGCGCATCATGCCCCAGTTGTAGCCCTCCTCTTTTGTGAGGTTGAGATATTCTTTGGCGAATTTTACACTCTCCTTTGGTGCTGTTTTCATCCATCCCATTACTGTGTCATTATCGTGTGTACCAGTGTATACAATGCAGTGCTTTGGATAGTTATGAGGCAGATAATCACTGTCCTCTCTTGAATCAAATGCAAACTGTATTACTTTCATTCCCGGGAAACCTGAATCTTCTAACAGTTTTCTTACAGATGGGGTGAGGAATCCCAGATCTTCCACTATAATAGGGAGTTTTCCTAGTTTTTTCTCCAGCTCATTGAAAAGATCCATGCCAGGGCCCTCTTTCCATGTACCGTTTTTGGCCGTATCATCTTTTGCCGGAATCGCATAGTATGAATCGAATCCTCTGAAATGATCGATTCTTACTATATCATAGAGCTTTGACATAGCACTGATACGTCTTGTCCACCAGCTGTAATTGTCTTTTTTCATCGCGTCCCATCTAAAAAGGGGGTTGCCCCAAAGCTGTCCATCAGCTGAGAATGCATCAGGTGGACATCCTGCTACCTCAATCGGATTGAGATTTTCATCAAGATAGAACTGTGTAGGATTTGCCCATACATCTGCCGAATCCATAGCAACATAGATTGGTACATCACCTATTATCCTTATTCCTTTTTCATTTGCATAAGCCTTTAATGCTGTCCACTGCTTAAAAAACAGATACTGAAGCATTTTATAGAAATTGATATCATCTGCGTACTTTTCCTTTGCTGCAGCGATTGCATCCGGCTTTCTTAATTTAAGATCTTCCTCCCACATAGACCATGCCATTCCACCATATGAGTCTTTTAGTGCCATAAAAAGTGTATACTCATCAAGCCACTTAGCTTCTTTTTCGCAGAAAACGTAATAATCAGATGATATATTTTTCTTAAATCTGGCAAATGCCTTTCTGAGAATATCATATCTGTTTACATACATGATACCATAGTCCACGTACTGAGGTTTCTTGCCCCAGTTGTATGACTCACATTCTTTTTTGGTAAGTAATTTTTCTTTGCATAGATACTCCAGATCTATAAAGTAAGGATTTCCAGCAAAACTTGAAAATGACTGGTATGGTGAGTCACCATAGCTTGTCGGACAGATTGGAAGTATCTGCCAGTAGGTCTGACCGCCCTTTTCCAAAAAGTCCACAAACTTTCTTGCTTCTTTGCCCATTGTTCCGATGCCATATGGCGATGGCAGTGATGAAATAGGCATAAGTACACCACTTGTTCTCATATTAAATTTCCTCCCTCTTGTTGTTCATATCAAAATTATATCACCCTCAACTGCACCTTGTAAATTCAGTTGCATAATGTTACTATCAAATTATAAGATATTAAATAATATGATATCTGTTTAAAAAAGAGGTAACATTATGAATGATATTGTAAAACATAAAGTAAAACACAATCTGCAACGCATTTATACTTCAGCAAAATGGGTTGTTTTTGCGATTGTTGTTGGAATCGTTGTCGGTTCCTGTGGAACAGCCTTTTATTTCGGGCTTTCGGTTGTAACCGATTATCGCGCGAAGTATCCGTGGCTTTTGTTTTTCCTCCCTATAGGAGGAGTTATCATTGTTGGATTGTATCATCTGTTAAAGGATGATGACGATACCGGTACGAATCTTGTCATTTCTGCCATTCATTCCGGTGACAGGCTGCCATTTCGCATGGCTCCGCTAATCTTTGTATCCACGCTTATCACTCACCTTTTTGGCGGTTCTGCCGGCCGTGAAGGCGCTGCTCTTCAGATGGGTGGCAGTATCGGTAATTCTATCGGCAGACTCTTTTCATTTGATGAAAAGGACAAGCATGTCATGATCATGTGCGGTATGAGTGCTGCATTCTCGGCACTTTTTGGCACTCCGATGGCTGCGGCTATTTTTTCAATGGAAATGATAAGCGTTGGTGTGATGTATTATATAGCACTAGTACCGTGTGTCATCAGTTCACTGGTTGCCCATGGCATCGCAAGTTATTTCAATGTTACAAACGACTTTTTTTTGATTGAAAATGTTCCTGATTTTACTGTTATAAATGCTATAAGGATATCTGTTCTTGCCATACTCTGTGCGCTTGTGAGCATTGTATTTTGTGTGGCTTTACATTCATTTGAATGGGTATATAAAAAATATATCAAAAACAGATATCTGCGCGCTTTTTTTGGTGGATGCTTTGTGATAGCAGCTACTCTTCTTGCTGGAAGTCAGATCTATAACGGTACCGGTATGAATATCATTGAAAAATGCATTGATGGTACTGTCAGACCGGAAGCATTTCTTTTAAAGATATTCTTTACAGCACTTACTCTCGGAGCGGGTTTTAAGGGTGGTGAGATTGTTCCATCATTTTGCATAGGTGCATCATTTGGTTGTCTGTTTGGCAATCTATCGGGTTTTTCTCCTACTCTTTGTACTGCAGTAGGTATGACATCACTATTTTGCGGTGTCACAAACTGCCCGATCACATCGCTCCTTATCAGTTTTGAATTGTTTGGCTACGATGGAATGCCATATTTTTTACTGGCGATACCGTTTAGCTATATGCTATCAGGCTATTTTGGTCTCTATCGCAGCCAGAGAATAGTTTATTCAAAATACAAAACAAACTATATTAACAAATCTACTCACTAGTACAGATTATAGATCACACATTAGTATATTCATTTATATGGAGCTTTTCACCGCGATCAGGCATGATACCTTTGGTATTGTTGCCTGATCTTTTAATATATAAAGTACATCTGTCCCTGCACTTTCTCCATCGACAATTACTTTCCAGTCAGATTTTTTATCACTTTTTTGTGGAAGTTTAATCTGTATTTCATTTCTTGTCGAATTAAAGAGCACATATATACATTCATCTTCTGTATCTATAGTATATGCTATCACACCTTTAGGAATATCATCTATAAAATGTACGGCATCATGTATCTGTTCGATCGTATCAAGTCTGAATGCCTTATGCGCTTTTCTCATGGCAATAAGCCCTTTGTAATACTCTCTTAAGCTATTGAATTTTTCGATGCGATCATATTTGATGCTATTAACATGCAATGAACTATTATAGCTATTCTCAACTGGTGTTCCATCCTCATCAGATGGCTTTGTTCTGGCAAATTCCTCTCCCATAAGGAAAAATGGTATTCCCTGTGAGCTAAAAAGAATGGCAGCTGCAAGTCTGTTCATGCGTAGCCTCATACTCTCAGACTCATTCGTATTAGATATTAAAAATCTATCCCATAGTGTGTAATTATCATGACAGGACAGATAATTAATTGACTGGCCAGGATTGTCTGCCCATTCTGGACACATGATTGCCTGTTTAAGTTTGGCTTCTTTATCTGTGCCACCATTTGCAAAGCCAAGATCATCCATATAAAAAACATGACCCTTTATAGCATCTCTAATATCATCCGAGAACATGCCATATCCCGGCAGATCCTTCGCATTTAGCTTCATAGCGCGCATATTTTCTGGAAGCGTGCTATTTCCACCTGTCCAGCCTTCCCCGTATAAAATTATATCAGGATTTATTTTTAGCAGTGCTTGCCTTGCCTGGCTTAGAGTTTCTATATCTAGCACACCCATCAAATCAAATCTAAAACCATCAATGTGATATTCAGCTGCCCAATAGCAAAGCGAATCTATGATGTATTTTCTGACCATAGGCTTCTCTGACGCAATTTCATTGCCACAAGCTGATGCATCTGAATATCTATCTTTATCCATTCTGTAGAAATAATTACCGGACGTCTTATAAAAACAACTTCCATGCACATCAAACGTGTGATTGTACACGACATCCATTATCACACCCATCCCTGCACTGTGTATTGAGTGTACCATCTCCTTGTACTCTCTTATGCGCACTGCACCATCAAACGGATATGTAGCATATGAGCCTTCCGGAACATTGTAGTTGTATGGATCATAGCCCCAATTATACTGATCACCGTTTACATTTGATTCGTCAATACTTGCAAAATCATATGATGGCATAATCTGCAAATGTGTTACACCCATATCCTTAAAATAAACCATGATTTTAGGATCCGTAAATGCCATAAACTTGCCAGGATAATCTGACTTAGCTGAAGTATCACCGGAAATATCTGCCACAGATACCTCTGTCACAATCATGTTCATAGGATCAGCAAGCTTTGGCCTGGTTTCATCGGCAAAACCGACCGGATTTGTTTTTGAAAGATCAATTACCATTGATCTGTGCCCGTTTACCCCACATGCCTTTGCATATGGATCATGAGACTCTGTGGTGCCGTCAGGAGTAGTTATCTCATATGTATAGTAGATACCGTCAAGATCACCACTAATGATTGCAACATAGATATCCTTATTTTGTTTATTTGCAGTGTCCTTTGTCATCGGTATCTTTTTTATCATTTTTCCACCAATACCGCTATCATACAGTACGACAGAAACTTTGTCTGCGATTGGCGAAAACAGGCTAAAATGTGTACTTTCTTTTGAATAATTAGCGCCTAATTCCATAATTTTCCTCATTTACGATTAATTATATTTCGATTATTTTCGTAATAATTATATTTGATATTTAGCATGCTGTAAATATGGCAAATCAACCAATTTTTTGTTCTTTTTTGGTCAAAATGTTTAATTAGAATAAATAGCTACGTAAGTTTTGCATAAAGCAAAAAACAGACCGGATTCCTCCGATCTGTCTAATTGAAATATTATTTAATTGTAATTGTTATGCGCGCGCTGCTTTGTTCCAGTCAAGTATGTTTGCTGATCTGAGTGCTTTTGTCACTGCAACTGCAATAATATATGCAATGATCATAGAAATGATATCCTTTAAAAGATAAGGAACAGATCCAACAAGCGCAGCCTGTCCGAATGACATTTTAGTCACGAATTTAAGCTGTATGATACCTGGCACATGGCATGCACCAAGTCCTAATAATGAAATGACAACTTTAAGGATATTTCCTGTTGTGGTATTTTTTTGTTCGGCTGCGATACCACAGAGAAATGTCATTATTATAAATCCCCATATGTAGCCGCCTGTTGCTCCTGCAAGTACTCCCGGTCCTGCTGACATTCCCGCATATACAGGTATTCCTATAAGTCCAAGAAGCACATAGAGTGCTGATGAAGCTGTTCCATATACCTTGCCTAACACATAGCCTGAAAGTGCCATTGCAAAAGTCTGCAATGTAAACGGGACACCCCAAGGTGTTGGAATCTGTAAAATAGAAAGTACTGACGTGATCGCAGTAAACATTCCGACAAAACAGATCGTGCGAATTGAAATCTTATTCATGTGTATCATTCTCCTTTATGTATGGAAATCTTCCATTGATTTACTGAAAGAATGATACAGCATGAAAAGATATTTGTCAACCTTTAAATGCAGCTGGTTAACAATTGATTTTTTTCTTTTGCTGGTGTGACACCATTTTTATATATAGACTTTGTGGTATAAATCTGCCACAGGTTGTTGCAAGCTTCATTCGAAGAGTCGGTACAATGACTACTTTTCTCTCATACATCTTATTTATTGCATAATTGGCACAGTATACTGCTGATATACCTTTTAATGCAAAGCTTACATTTGCTACATCATTAAACTCTGTGTCAACCGGTCCCGGACACAGACAGCCGACATATATATGACTGTTTCTCTGATGCAGCTCCTCTGCGACAGCCCGTGACAGACTGGCAACGTAAGCCTTTGTGGCATAATATGTTGCCATATACGGTCCAGCTGGTATAAGTCCTGCTGAGCTTGCTACATTTAATATATAGCCACTGTCTGCTATTTTCATCTGCCTTATCATATTCTTTGTCAGATAATGAACTGCTTTTACATTTAGATCAATCATATCAAGCTCTTTTTTTATATCTGTATCAGAAAAGGCCCCACAGTCTCCAAAACCGGCATTGTTTATAAATACTTTTATATCTTTTTTCTCAAGATAATCCAAAAGCCTCTGACACTCACCTAACTGAGACAGGTCAGCTACAAATATTTCGCATTTTATTTCTTTGTACTTCTTACATATAATACGAGAAATTTTATGTAGTTTTTCCCTTCGTCTTGCAACAAGTATGAGATCATAGCCGTCCTTTGCCAGACGCTTTGCAATCTGTGTACCTATTCCAGAACTAGCACCTGTTATTACAGCATACATAATACGATACCTCCTTTAATTACTTAAGTTTTGATTTAATTTCCTCCATTTTAGCATCATTGAGCTTATAATATTTCTTAAATACAAATATTCCAATGATAAGTAGAATAATAGAAGGAATAGTCATCCACATACGAAGTGCATCAAGCGTTTCTCTTGTTTGAGATACAGCTTCAGTATCTAGATTTATCCATTCTACAACAAGTCCGGCAAGAAATACTGCCACACCGGATGCAAGCTTTACGGTAAATGTCTGCATTGAGAATATGACTGATTCTTCTCTTGTACCATTTTTCACTTCACCATAATCAACTGAGTCTGATAAAAATATAGTCATGATTACATTGAGCATTCCGTAACCAAGATAGATCATTATACCTGGCAGGCAGAGTATGTACCAGTTCTGTGGAGTATATATTTTGGCAAATGCCATGGCAAGTATCACTGCAAATCCAGCTATCTGAATGATAAATCCTGATATAAAAAGTTGTGCTTTACTGAATTTTTTGCGGAGTACAGGAATTATCATCATGACAAGTACCTGTGCAGCAAATGCTACTGCGGCAAATATAGAATATGCACCTTCATTTCCTACATCAAACTGAAAGAAATAAAGTACTAGGTTTCCACAGATGTTTAGCGATGTATATACAAGTATTATAGACATAACCACTGTCATTGCCTGATCATTTTTAAATAAAGCCTTGAACATATCTGCTATTTTTCCCGGTTTTTCATCCACTGCTACCGGCTTTTCAGGAACAGATACGACACATACAATCTCAGAAATAACAAAAACAATTGCAATGATAAGCGCCCACCATTTAAAACCTATACGATAGTCTGCTACCTGTGAGCTTGCGCTTAAAATCGGAACTATTGTCATGGTAAGTACAGTCGGTATCGCATCACCTATACCAGAACATGTTCTTGCAAGGGAGGTAAGTCCCTCTCTATCGCTTCCAGGCTCTGTAATCGCCGGAATCATTGACCAGAAAGGTATATCCATAAGTGTGTAGGTAATACCCCATGCAAAATAAAATACCGTAAGCCATACTCTCTGTCCTGAGTCAGCCATTGATTCAGGTGTAGCATAAAGTGCATATATGGTAACCGCATTTAATACTGTACCGGCAAGTATCCACGGACGAAACCGTCCCCATCTGGTTCTTGTCTTTGCCACTACTATACCCATTATAGGATCATTAAATGCATCGAATACTCTCGCAACCATCATGACTGTGCCTATAAATACACTACTCATGCCTAGAACTACATTATAATAGTAAAGTAAATATGATGATATGAGCATATATACGATATCTTTTCCGAATGCACCAAATCCAAATGCCGCTTTTTGTCCTGTTTTTAGTTTCATGTTAAGCCTCCCATAACTTATAATTATTAATTACTTTTTTTGATTCCATCAACGAGTATATTTACCACTTCGTTTAAAGCCTCATTGTATGATATTTCATTTTTTACAAGGACGTCTCTCTGGAAAAACTGTTCTAATGTGGCTTCCATCATGGTCTTTAATATATGAATATTGACTGGTCTTATCGAACCTTCTTCTATCCCCCGATTTATGAGTGTAAGTACGCCTTCCCATCCACTCTCGAGTCTCTCCTCCACTTTTGCATAGATTTTTGGATACTTATCCTTTAATACATAGAGCTTTCCAAAATCTACATCTTTGTATCCATCCGGTAGCAGTGACAATACTGCCCTTACACGATCGACTGTTGAGAGGGATTCATCCTGCAGCATCATATCTTTACTGGCATTTATCTTGTCGAAACAGTAATCTACCATGCAAAAAAACATTGTTTCTTTGTCATCAAACACCGCATATATCGTTTTCTTGCTGATACCGAGCTCATTTGTGATATCATCCATTGTAAATTTAAGTCCTTTTCGGTTAAAAACCTTGATAGTTGCTTCTAATATCCTTTCACGAGTCTTATCTATATTGTCTTTAACGTATTTTTTTGCCATATTTTTCCTCCCTGAGTTAAATTGGAAACCATTTTTAATATTAAAGTTTCTACATTGTTATTCTAACATAAATTAAATTTCTTTCAAGAAACTATATAAACAAATTGCGTTTCCAAATTTTGTGCATTTTGCCATACAAAAATAAAAGAACAGAAATCCTAACCTGATTTCTGTTCCATATAGTCTTATAACTTCACGATTCTAAGTCATCTATTCTATAGTGAGCTCTCTTGAGCTCATATCAAACTCGACGCTTGTATTGTCTGCCTTGTACATTTCAAGTAGCAGAAGCCACAGTGTATGTATCTCGTAGGTAAGGACGTTCGATGCTGGGACCGCATACGAAAGCAGCGTGCTTATATCAAAATACCTGATACCGAGTGGTGGCATAAATACCAGATTGGTTGTCTGCTTTTTGTCTCCATAACTGTGTATCATTTCATATGTAATCATAACAAAATCTTTATCATTGTATTTACACTCATATGATACAAAGCACTCGTCAACAGTCCACTCTATGCCTTCCTCTATTACCTTAGGCTTTAGGGAATCATCATTATATTCCGTTGTCTGTCCTGTTATCTTCCATTTTATTTTACCCTTTTTGGTATCTTTTACCATGGCAGTCAGATCTTTTAGTAATTCTTCTTCTTTTTTCATTGCATCACCTCTATATATTATGACATGGGAGTCAAAAGGAATCCCCCTCATTAATGCTCGTCTACTCTTACACCATGTACTACGAACCGGTATATATCTCCACTTGTAGAACAAGTAGAAAGTGTTACAATCTTATCATCCTTTGTAGGCACAATTCCTGTATCTTTCATCGAAGCCGATGCCATCTTTGAGACAAGCGTGCCAAAAGTATCATCAGCTGCAAATCCCACTGTATATTCATCACTTGAATCGTCAACTGTCTCATAAGAAAATATCTGATATCTGTATTTTTTGCCATCAACCAATATCTGGAAATATTGATGTTCATTATAATAATTCTCGTCACGATTGTAATATTTTAATTTGCCAAACATAGACAGATTCTTCATATTGTGACCATATATGATCGTATGGCAGTCATTAAAATCAGGATTATTTTCCCCCTCCAAAAATATAGATCCGGCTGTTGCTGACTCTCTCTCAAATGTCTTTCTAAGGTAATAGCTGTCATCCCCAGAGTACATTATCGGATAGCTAATATCCTCATTTTCAAAAAAAATCCAGCCTATCACATCTTCATTTTGTTCTTTTAAGCTTGCAAAATCAACGGATATCTCATCATACCAAGCAGTCTCAGGTTCACTATCTGCTATATTTTCGATATCCTTGCTAGTCGTTGATACATACTCTTTCTGCAGTTTTTCGTATGTATCGTCGGAAGTCTTGTAATCCATAAATATCTTAAGCAGATTGTATCCCGAGAAAATCACAAGTACAATTCCTGCAATGAGAAGAAAATATGATATTATCCCTCTTTTATGTGTTTTTTTTTCTTTTGTTTTCATATTGGTACTCCTGATTTTATTAATTACTCTTTTCCTTCCAGATTAGATCTCCTATAAGCATAAGAATAGTGACAACCGCTATAATAGCGATATATATGACCTTACCAGAAGTACTGCTTAGCTTGTCAGCCAAGTATCCAAGATAAGGTATATCAAAAATTGGCTTTCCAAGTACGCTTGAATAACTTATGGCATTGACATCCGCTACCTGGTTAGCGTCTCCCTTTGTGGTATATGTCTGTGTCTGCTTATCAATTTCAACAACTCTGTGTGTGACAAGTGTATCATCATCTACATAAAATGTAATTGCATCACCTACTTTTATGTTAGAGGTATCCTCTTTTACATACAAAAGTGATCCTACATGATATGTAGGCTCCATACTTCCGCTTAACACAACCATAGGCTGTATGCCAAAAAGCTTTGGCACAAACATCACTGCAATGATAAAAATCATAACCACTAAAACAGTTGTTGTTATAATATTCCATACTTTTTTCATGATAAAATTCCTCAAAGATAATCTATAAAGTATCTTCTTTTACTAAAGTATTGTTCCGTGAAACGGGCTCGATATCTATTTTCATCTCGATACTATCTGGAAGCTGACATTGCTTTTTAAACAGTTTTACGATTCGCCTAGCCACCACCGGTGCAAGATTATAATCACATTTGGATAACAATATGATGTACTGTGTATCACTGTATTTTGCTGCCACATCACCTACACGCAAACATTTACGAAGCACCTTTTCAAGGCCATCCATAGCCTTTTCATATCTATAGCGTAGTACTTCTTCAGAATTGTTGATCTTTGAGGCAAATGTAATAAGCAGTAAATTCTGCGGTACAGGAATCCGCTCACTTTTTCTTACTTCAAGATGATATATCTCCTTAAATACTGGATATCCACAGAAAAATACCCCTTCCATATCATCGTCATTTATTTCTTCTTTTATCTCATCTATATCATAGCAGGACTGACCTTTTGTGGCAGACAAAAGCTCTTCGTATACTTTATTGAGCATGACTGTCTTTCTGATGCCGAGCTCTCGTTCCATTATAGATCTGGCATTCTCAAATGATTCAAATGCAAGCTGCACTTTTTTCATCCTCATACGTGCCTGAATCAGGTAACAATATAACTGTTCATCACCATGTTCATATGCTATTGCTGTATTGCAGAGCGTCTCAAGTTCTTTATACTTATCTAGTGTAATGTAAAGCTCTGCCAATGATTTTACAGCAGTAATATAAAGCGAATGGTAATATGTGCTGAGAGTCATAACCCAGTGTATATCTGCCCATGCTGCCATAAAATCACCATTGTACAATCCGAGTGCTTTTTCGTATTTGATTATTGCAGCCTCGGTATCCTTGTATTTTAATGCATCAGCTTCCTTAAGTAGTGCATCAAATTCATCAATATCGAGCGATATCTGCACATCAGGATTCCACCTGTACAAACCTCCTCTGTTTGCAATTATATAGTCATTGTCCCCAAAAGTCTCTTTAAGACTTTTTCTCAACCGGTAAATCAAGTTCTTAAGCGCGCCACCTAAGTTGTCTGTCTGCTCTTCATCCAGCCAGATGGCACCAGATATCTCGTCGCTTCCGAGTGTTCTATCCCTGTTTTTTGCCAAATAAACAAAAAGTTTCCCAACCTTTGCAGATTTGCACCAGCTTTCATCCATTAGCTTGTTCCCGTCAGTAACACTGAATGTTCCTAATGTACTTAATCTAATCATTCAATTCCCTTTCCATCTTGTCTAAATCTTTACTGCCTAGAATTTTCTTAAGTCATCACTTCCGTCATCTACAGTATTCTCAATCTTTGTGATTTTTACAAAATATGAGTAGTCATCATTGACTTTTACCTCACAACGGTCTCCTACCTTGTGGCCAAATATAGCAGCTCCAAGAGGAGACTCCTTGCTTATGAGATTTTTGAGTGAATTGCCTCTTACCGTGGTAACAATCTTGTAAGTCTCGGTCTCATCATCATCCTCAAAATAAACATCTACAGTATTAAACATCCCGACCTCGTCGTCTTTTGATTCATCAGATATGACGACTGCGGTCTTTATCATTTTCTCAAGATATCTGATGCGGCTCTCGTTTTGATTTTTGAACTGTTTAGCAGCCTTATACTCAAAATTCTCGCTCAAATCTCCTTGAGCTCTGGCCACTTTTACATCATCCAACGCCCGTTTTCTTACGACAAGCTTTCTGTATTCTATCTCATCTTCCATCTTTTTAATATCATTTGCGGTTAATTCATCATGCATTTACATCATCCCTCTTTCCAATTGTCCTTATAAAGCATAAACGTAAATATTCGAATTACAATAATCCAATTATACCGCAAAGTAGTACTATTACACCAAGTACTATACGATACCAGCCAAAAATAATGAAGTTATGCTTTTTAATGTAGCCCATTAGAAATTTAATAACGAAAAGAGATACTACAAATGCAACAACCATACCGATAATAAGTATTGCAGCCTCTTCTCCAGTAAAATTCAATCCAAATTTAACAAGTTTTAATAAGCTGGCTCCAAACATAACAGGTATAGCAAGGAAAAATGTATATTCAGCTGCCACCCTTCTTGATACTCCGATAAGAAGTGCGCCAACGATGGTTGCACCCGAACGCGATGTTCCTGGAAATACTGCAGCGATAAGCTGGAATAAACCTATAAGGAGTGCTGTTGTATAGCTTATATTGGCAAGTGATCTGATCTTTGCTCTTTTACCATGATGTCTTGTCTCAACAACGATAAATGCGATACCAAAGAGTATAAGCATGATAGCTACTGTCTGGTAGTTATAAAAAAGCTCCTCAAATACATCATCAAAAAGAACTCCAATAATCGCAGCCGGTACAGTAGATACAAGGATATGAAACCAAAGAACAAATATATCTGTCTTTATCCATGCTCCCACACCTGTCTTTGCAAGAGGTGCATCGTTGTCTTTTTTGCCGAACGGCCATATCTGACTCCAGAATAGAACAACTACAGCCATGATAGCACCAAGCTGAATAACAACCTCAAACATGCTATAAAATTCATCAGGGTTTTTTCCTATTTTAAGTGGTAATATCTCGTTTAACAGAATCATATGTCCAGTGCTGCTGATTGGTAGCCATTCCGTAATTCCTTCAACTATACCAAATATGATAGTTTTAATAATGTCAAAAAAATCCATAATCTTTCCATCCTTTATATTTTTTAAATATTTTTACAACCTCTTTATTATATTACTTTTCATATGTATCCGTCTACGTAAAACGAGTAAAATTTAACGAAAATTAATCTTTTCTAAAATATAAATTTCATGTAAAATATCTTTTGATGATTATAGCACTAATATAAAACAGAAAGGATTTATTACATGAAGAAAAAAATTAGTATTCTGCTTTGTCTGATGCTTGCGCTCTCAATGCTTTGTGGATGCAGAGCCTCGGGCAATACTATCCGTTTTGGTGCAGCAGATATAGGTGGGATGTATTATTCATTTGCCAACAGCTTTACCGAACTTGCAAATGAAGCTTCAACCAGCTATACATTTGAAGTGCGCACTACTGCCGGATCTTCCGCCAATTTAAGGCTTCTTTCCGACAACTATATTGAACTAGGAATTGCACAGGCTGATCTTATATCAGATGCATATAAAAAGAACAGCAATCTGCGCGCAATCGCTGGATTATACACCGAAGCCTGTCAGCTTGTCGTAAGAGCTGACTCAGATATTAATTCGCTCGATGATCTTTCTGGCCATACTGTAAGCGTAGGCGCCGAAGAATCCGGAACTGAACTAAACGCAAACCAGATACTTGAATTTGCCGGAATGCCATCATCTATCGTGACAACCAAAAATCTAGACTATGTTGATGCTGCTCATGAACTTGAAACTGGAGAAATAGATGCAATGTTTTGCACAGCCGGTCTTACTACTACCGTAATTGAGGAACTCTCAAGGGAATGCGATATACGGCTTATTTCAATATCTGACAACGTGATCAAGAAAATGATGTCAAGCTCAGATTCGTATACATATATCTATATTCCAGCCGGTACATATACAGGCCAGGATGAGGACATCAAGACAATAGGTGTTAAATCTGTACTTGTCACCTCAGATTCCATATCAGATGACCTTATAGAGGAGCTTACAGGCTTACTTTTTGAGAAATCAAAAGAGCTTCAATATTCGACCTCTCTTGACTTAAATCTTGACGAAGCATCAGCTGTTGAGGACATCCCTATTCCATTCCATGCAGGTGCTAAAGCATATTACAAATCAAAGGGTATAGATGTCAATACACAGTAATATTACAATTTTCTAAACAGAAAGGCTTATTAAAACATGAAAATACAATTAGACATGTATCAGACACTGGCGATTGCCGTTTTGGTACTTTTATTGGGAAGTGCTTTAAAGAAAAGAATCTATTTTCTGGAAAAATTCTGTATTCCGGCACCTGTCATCGGCGGTCTTCTTTTTGCCATCATGACATGTGTCTGTTATGCAACCGGAATAGCTGAATTCTCTTTTGATGATACGCTGCGTGAAGTATGCATGGTATTTTTCTTTACATCAGTAGGATTTCAGGCCAACCTTAAAGTACTAAAGAGTGGTGGAAAATCACTTGTTGTTTTCCTGGGACTCGTTATTGTTCTTATACTTTTACAAAACCTTACCGCAGTAGGTCTTGCAAAAGTAATGGGACTTGATCCACTTATTGGTATGTGCACAGGCTCTATTCCTATGGTAGGTGGTCATGGAACTGCCGGTGCATTTGGTCCGGTGCTTGAAGATTTTAATATATCTGGTGCCACAACAATATGTACTGCAGCTGCTACATTTGGGCTTATTTTTGGAAGTCTTGTCGGTGGTCCACTTGGCAAGAGATTAATCGAAAAGCATGATCTGCTAAAAACTGCCGCTACAGAAGACGACAGCCTGCTTGTTGAGGATGAGAAAAAACATGAACGCCATACTAATATGTATGCAGCGGCCGTATTCCAACTCATCCTTGCAATAGGACTCGGTACGATATTTTCAATGCTCCTTACAAAGACAGGTCTTACATTTCCGATATATATCGGAGCTATGCTTGCAGCAGCTCTTATGCGTAATATTTGTGAATATACAAAAGTTACAACAATACACATGGGTGAAATAAACGATTTAGGTGGTATCAGCCTGTCACTCTTTTTAGGTATTGCAATGATCACATTAAAGCTTTGGCAGCTAGCCTCACTTGCACTGCCTCTTATAATACTGCTTGCCGCACAGATTGTACTGATATGCATTTTTACATATTTTATCGAGTTTAATATTATGGGACGCGATTATGATGCCGCAATACTTGTAGCCGGTACCTGCGGCTTTGGTATGGGTGCCACCCCAAATGCTATGGCAAATATGCAGGCGGTATGTGAGAAATATGTGCCATCTGTAAAAGCATATCTGCTTATTCCGCTTGTCGGCAGTCTGTTTGCTGACTTTTTGAACAGTCTTGTCATTACATTTTTTATTAATATATTATAAGATTTAGGAGTAGATTATGTTAGAGAAGTTAAAGAATTTTTTTGAGACAAAAAAAGAACAACGTGAACAAAATTATGATCTGACTTTTGACAATGTGGCTATACCTGAAGTTCACACACACAAGTCAAATGAGCATAATCATAAGAATGAAGATCACTCTCATATTAGCTATGACAACGTAGCTATTCCCGAAGTACATATTCGCAATACAAAGGATACAACAAATAAGGGTGTCTAAATTGACACCCTAAAAAGTCCCTTATTATCTTGCTATTTTGATTCATTCATTTTCCTATTATACCATACATAAAATCCCACATTAAGCACTATTCCGAATATAGTTGCTGCTGGTGCTGCAAATCCGATTTTTGTAAGGCTTGCATTAGGCTGTATGCTCATATAATATGCCAGTGGCAGACGCACAAGCAGTGTCTGTGTAAGTCCCTGTATCATAACCCACAGTGTCTGATCGTGTCCGTTAAAGTATCCTACCATGCTAAAAAGTATCGCTGTTACTATGGATTCGAGTGCAAAGCCTTTCAGATACTCATAACCTTTTTGTATGACAGCGGCATCTGTGGTAAATATTCCAGTAAGCATGTCCCCCCTAAACAATACCAGTGAAAATACCACACAACCAATTACAAGTCCCACACCTATACCACAAAACATTGCCTGTCTGGCTCTTTTTTCCTTGCCTGCACCGACATTCTGTGAGACGAAGGATGCCATCGACTGCATAAGTGAACTCGGAACAAGCATCGCAAAGTTTACTATCTTACACGCTACTCCGTAACCTGAGGATGCCTCGAGACCAAGCCTGTTTACAAAAGCGCAAAGTGCAAGAAATGATACCTGTGTAAGGAATTCCTGCAATGCAAGAGGCAGACCTATTCTGAATGCTCTTTTGCACTGTTCGTTTATACAAAAATCCTGTTTATTGATTGTAAACGCCTTTTTTCTCTTTAGCAACATGACTAATGCCAGCACTACACTTACTGCCTGTGCCATTACCGTTGCAATTGCTGCTCCTGCCGCATCCATGTTGAATACGGCAACAAATAACAGATCTCCAACTATATTTACTACACATGCCACTGCTACAAATATAAGCGGTGACTTGCTATCACCAATTCCTCTGAATATCGCAGCAAGTACATTGTATGCCACTATGAAAAATATTCCTCCACCACATATACGCACATATGTTGCAGTCAGGCTTACAGCCTCTTTGGGTGCCTGCATGAGCACTGCTATCGGATTTGCAAGTGTGATCATTACCACAAAAAGTACGACAGATATTACCGCAAATGCGATGGTTGTTCCACCGATAACGGCTCCTATCTGATCCTGTTTCTTTTCACCTATGTATCTGGCAATAAGTACCGTTATTCCCATAGAAAATTGTGTTATTACAAATGTGACAAGGTTTAATACCTGGCTTCCTGTTGATACCGCAGACAGTCCTTCTGTTGTTCCAAATCTTCCGACCACCAGTAGGTCGACAGCACCGTACGCAGCCTGCAGTACGAGCGCTCCAAGTATCGGCATCATAAATGGTATTAGCTTTGCCAGTATATTTCCATTTGTAAAATCTGATTTTGAATTACTCAATGTCTACTCTCCTTTCGCTCATTACCTTATAGAATTTTTTGATAGTCTCTATCATGCAGTCTGCTTCCTCCTCACTGATATCGGACATATACTCGCACAAACGTATATAATAGTTTTTATCATATTTATCAGACAGATCTTCTCCTTTATCAGTAATCGTGATATAAATTATCCTTCCATCCTCTTTTGATACTATTTTTTTTAAATAGCCTTTTGTCTCCATTTCCTTTACTGTCCTAGTCACTCCCGGTCTTGGAAGTCCCATATAATCGCTTATATCAGAAATTTTCACTTGCCTGTGCCTGCTTTGCAAAATGTGTATCACATCCATATACTGGATATATGCCGGTGTTACACCCTTTGGCAGTTTGGGCAGCAGCTCTCTTGTCCTCTTTGCCAGATAACATGCATCAAGCATTCTTTTGATCTTGTCCGGTTGCATAATTGTCATCCTTTCACAATTCATTTAATCATGCTGCCAATAATTACCGCAGTTAATTATCACGGTTAATTACCACTAGTAATTATATAAGTTAAAAAACAAAATGTCAAATATTTTTTTCTTCATCACAGTTTGTCGGAATCAAGTACAATCGTAAATGGACCGTCATTCTCCAGTTCTATCTTCATATCAGCTCCAAAGACGCCTCTCTGCACTCCTGGAACGCATCTTTCGCATTCACCGATACAATACTCATACAACACATTTGCCATATCAGGACTTCCTGCCTCAACAAATGACGGACGGTTACCCTTTTTACAATTTGCATACAAAGTAAACTGCGATATCAGAAGCAGCTTCCCGTTTACATCATTTATCGAAAGGTTTGTCTTGTCATTTTCATCGGCAAATATTCTCATGTTTACGAGCTTTTTTATCATTTTATCAGCAACTTCTTTTGTATCAGTCTCTGCCACACCGATAAAGACACATAGCCCCTTTTCGATACTTCCTGTTACTTTATCATCTATTGTGCATTTTGCGTGATTTACACGCTGTATTACGAATTTCATATATGTTCTCCTTTAACCATTTTCCGATATTTTATATAATATGCGCAGATTGATTTTAAACTATATTAGTCAATTATACAAGCCGCGCTTACTTTATTCCAAAATGTCGCAAAATGTAGTATAATATATTTTATGAAATTACAAAAATTATATAGCAAAGTTCGTCAGGCTCTTGACGACTACAATATGATAACTGAAAATGACAAAATAGCGATTGGTGTATCAGGCGGAAAAGACTCTCTTACATTACTATTTGCACTTGCAGGCATCCGCAATTTTTATCCTATACATTTTGAACTTACAGCTATAGCTGTGGATCTTGGATATGACGATTTCGATCTTTCCCCGATACAGTCACTGTGTGATGATCTTGGTGTAGATTTTTTCGTTGTAAAAACAGATATTGGCAGAATTTCTCTCGAAAAATCCAAAGATCAGGCAAGTCCGTGTTCCTGGTGTGCAAAACTTCGCAAGGGGGCTTTGAATGATTTTGCACTGTCTATCGGTTGTAACAAGATTGCATATGCGCATCATATGGATGACATCATAGAAACCATGTTTCTGTCTCTTTTATATGAGGGACAATTCTATTCTTTTGCGCCTGTGACTTTGTTAGATAGCAGTGGTCTTACTATTATCCGCCCTCTGATGTATGTCGGTGAATCTGATGTAAAAGGCTTTAAGAATAAATATGATCTGCCTGTATGTAAAAATCCATGTTCTTACGACGGTCATACCAAACGGGAATATGTAAAGCAGCTTGTAAGGCAGCTCAATCAGGAAAATCCCGGTGTTAAAAAACGCCTGTTCTCTGCTATACAAAACGGAAATATTGACGACTGGATCAAATGCACTCCTGGAAAGGATTTTTTATTATGAAAGATAAAGCTTACTATGAGGACGTAAATATAAAAAATGAACTAAAATTAAGAGAAATGATACAGCAACTTCCAAAATTCTGTCTGGATTTTTTTCTTGGCATAGATGCCGATAAATCCTCAAGAACTAAAATTGCATATGCCTATGATCTACAGACATTTTTCGAGTACATGAAAAACTCAAATCCCTCACTCAAAAAATATGAGATCCGCGACTATCCAATAAGTATTCTCGACAAAATCAGCCCATCTGATATTGAGGAATATCTGTTCTATCTGAAATACTACGAGAAAGATGGTGTAGCACACACCAACGATGAAAAGGGCATCAAGCGTAAGCTCGCCTCACTCAGGACTTTTTATAATTTCTATTTCAGAAAAGAATTTATAGACACCAATCCTGCCAGCAAGGTAAGTCTGCCAAGAATTCACGAAAAAACCATTGTCCGTCTCGATGTTGATGAGGTTTCTAAGTTGCTTGACGAAGTCGAGTCCGGTGAAAATCTTTCAAAAAATCAACAGAAATTTCATGAGAAAACCAAGGTCAGAGATCTTGCACTTATGACTTTACTGCTTGGAACCGGAATACGAGTTTCGGAATGTGTCGGATTAGATCTGGATGATGTTGATTTCAATAACAATGGAATAAAAGTTCACCGCAAAGGTGGCGCAGAGGCTATTGTATATTTTGGTGATGAAGTGCGTGATTCTCTTATCTCTTACTGGAATGAGCGTGTCGGAATCACACCTTCTGAAGGACACACCAATGCCCTTTTTTTATCTCTACAAAAAAAGCGTATTTCTGTCCGCTCAGTAGAAAACCTTGTAAAGAAGTATTCACGTCTGGTAACTACTGTAAAAAATATCACTCCCCATAAGTTAAGAAGTACCTATGGTACCACACTGTATCAGGAAACCGGTGATATTTATCTTGTTGCTGATGTTCTAGGCCATAAGGACGTAAATACCACTCGTAAGCATTACGCTGCGCAGGAAGACAGTAGACGTAGGGCTGCGGCAAAATTTGTTCATTTGCGCGAAGAGTAATGTACCATATAATCAGCATAATATATTGTATATAACTCACCCCAAACACCAATATGCAAAAATTGCAGAGATACTCTAACCAAGTACCTCTGCGATTTTTTCTTCTATGCGCTCTTTGACAAGCACCGCAATATCTTTAGTTTTCAAATCTTTATACTCTTCATACTCTATAGGCTTTAAATAATATACCTGTGTCGTAATAGGTCCAAAGTGGAAACTGTTAAACACCTTATATGAATCTATAAGTGCTATCGGAACTATCGGCACGTGCGACTTTAATGCAATCTTGAAGCTGCCGGCTTTAAAATCCTGTACCTTATTCTTATTGTTGAACTTGTATCCTCCCTCCGGGAACAGTACATATCTCTTGCCGTTCTTTACATCCTTTGCAACCTCATTGATTATAGTAAGTCCCTGACGTGGATTATCCTTTTCGAGTCTCTTTGCCTGTACCAGATCGACAAATTCTCTTACAAGCATGGTATGTGACTTAGCCTTATCCATAACAAATGACAATACCTTATCATGTGTTGTAATAATACCGAGCAGATCATATTTGCCTTGATGATTAGGATACATGATATATCCGCCCGTTTTAGGAATATTTTCAATGCCGAACGCCTCTGTCGTGATCTTTCCTGATTTATTCATCAAATCAATACAGTGACGCATCATGGCATATCTCTCTGTCTCTGAATACTTCTCTGGATGATCTGCCATATAGCGCATCTTAGGCACTATATACGGTGCTCTGTGAAAATTTGCAAATATTACATAAAGTAGCTTTAACATAAATTAATCTAATCTCCTGTTCCTTAATATTATAAAGGAATCAGGATATTTTATCAAGGCAAGCTAATATATAAAAACCTAATATATAAGCGATAGTATTGCTGTTTACTTAACTTCCTGTGAGTAATATGAAACCACAATATAGTCACCACTGTTTATCTGTCCGTCTGTAAGATTATTGAGCCTGCATACTTCATCAACATAGTCTCTTTTATCTATTGAAGCTCCATCAATATATCTGTCTGCTATGCTCCATACGGTGTCACCGTCCTGGACACGGACACTCGTATAATATTTATTAAATGGTCTGCTGTCTGTAGCACTCGCAAAAATATGTATACTACCAAATAAAATAATACCAAATGCAATAAAAGCCATAACAATCCAGCTGATGAGTTTCCTCTGATATCTGACTCTGGCAGCTCTGCGGCCTCTACTATTCGAACCATATACTCCTGTTAAATATTCACTTCTCATAAAGCCACCTCTCGAACATGTGTTTGCTATCGTTATAGTTACATGATACAACTCGAACATGTGTTTGTCAAGTAGAAATACGAACAAATTTTCGGAATATATGTTTGCTTTTATGATCTTCATATGATATACTTTTTTTATCAATTTCCTGTGCTACAGCTATGCAGGCACTAATATTTATATTGTGATTTTATGATTAACTCAAACTTCCCACATATAAAATAGTGCTTGTATCGCCTGGAATGAGGAATGAGCGGTTGCCGATAGCAGAAAATTTAGTTGTGATTGCGTAAATTTGTAGGCGTCGATTTTGGGCTCGAGGTTTGTGTACATTTTGCCAGTTGGCCAGTTGAACCGCGGTGTACTTCTGTGGCATACGCTTGATCTATGACGTTGTCGTGTGGGAGTTCAATGCCAAACGACAGCTAAAGATTGCACGGGCGCGGACTCGTTCAAGCGCACTACGTATCAAATTTATATAAAGTAAAAAGCGCGTTCTGCTACCTGCACCCGCACATCTCGCATCCCTGGCGGTACCATACTAAAATAACGTGTGGGAAGTTAGAGTGATTAAATATGATAATATACGGAGGATTTATATATGGCATTAGAAAAGATTTCAGACAAACAAAAAGAAATACTCGAGTTCATTAAGAGCGAGATTTTAAACAGGGGTTATCCGCCATCAGTGCGTGATATCTGTGAGGGTGTCCATCTTAAGTCTACCTCCAGCGTACATGCACACTTAGAAACTTTAGAGAAAAAGGGCTATATCAGAAGAGACCCGGCCAAAAACAGGGCTATTGAGATAATAGATGACAGCTTTGGACTACAGCGCCGTGAAGTTGTAAATGTACCTCTTGTCGGCCGTGTAGCTGCCGGTGAACCTATACTTGCTGTAGAAAATATCGAGACATACTTCCCTATTCCTACCGAATATATGCCTAATAAGCAAACATTTATGCTCAAAGTAAAAGGTGAAAGCATGATCAATGCTGGCATCTTTGATGGGGACAGTATATTAGTCGAACAACAGAACACTGCTAATAACGGAGACATGGTTGTAGCACTCATCGATGACTCAGCCACAGTAAAGACCTTCTATAAAGAAGATGGTCATATCCGACTCCAGCCGGAAAATGATACCATGGATCCAATCATAGTACCTGATTGTGAGATCCTCGGCAAGGTATTCGGAGTCTTCCGTTTCTTCTAGATCTAAACATATAAAATAAGCTAGATCTTCCAATAAATACTTATACAAATTCAAATAAGCCGCATATTCATACATCCCATGAACATGCGGCTTTACATTATCCCCAATAATTATCTAACACGAATTACAAAAAACAAAAAACTTCGCACTCAATATGCCCCAACCGTAGAGCATGTAGTGTGTTCCGAAGAAACAATATGAACTGCCACGGGGTCCCATAAAGTAAGGGAACAAAACCATCTTACATTCCCACACAATCTATCCAAAATAAATCCCGTGGCTGACTTCATATTTTTCTGAGGAATATACTGCATGCTACACCGGTAAACACAGTGTAAAAAGTGCAAAGTTTTTTCGATTTATTAAATCACTTATAATAGTCACTAAAATTTAAAGTGCATGAACATCTATCACTTTTCCATCTCTCCAGATCCTATCAAGATCATAGAACTGTCTATCCTCTTTAGAGAACAGATGTACGATGATATCCTGATAATCCATGAGAATCCATGTAGAGTTATTTGTACCCTCTATCTGCTTCTGATGTACACCATTTGTATACATAGCCTCGTCTACGGCATCCTCCATGGCTGTGAGCTGGTTTGCATTATTACCATTGGCGATGATAAAGTAATCTGCTATGGAAGAGACCTCTGTAATATCGATAACCGTGATGTCTTCCGCTTTTTTGTCTTCAAGTGCTTCTACTACTTTCTTTACTAGATCTATTGTCTGCATAGTAGTTACTCCTCTCTATATCTCTCGTAATAATTATATGTTATCTGTGTTGCAGGATCTATCGCACCACTCTTTGAATTAAGATAGTGTATAGTGTCATAAAGAATTTCAGCAACCGTCCTGTCAAGATCCTCAAATGCTATTTTTCGTAAATACTCAAGCCTCGGTGCCTCTTTTCTACCCGGTTCGATATAATCTGCAACAAATATGATCTTGTCAAGCAGTTTCATAGCCGGCTCACCTGTAGTATGCACCTTTATGGAGTGAAGTATATCAGGATCTTTTATCTCATAAACTTCCTCAGCCAGCACCATTCCCGCCTTTGCATGGAGCAGTCCCGGATTTTCCAACTCGACTGCTGATATAATTATATCGTGTTTCTCACAAAGTGCTATCTTTTCATCTGTAGGCAGACATTTTGCACAATCATGCAAAAGCCCTGCTAACATTGCTTTTTCCATAGAATATTCATTTGCCATAGCCAGACATCCGGCTGTATACATCACGCCCATGGTGTGTTCAAATCTCTGTTTGTCGAGACTTTTTTTTAGTTTCTTTCGTATATCCTTTACTTCCATTTATTCACTCTGTTACCTGTATAAATTATTACTCTTTATATATTCTATAACCTGTTCATCAAGCAGTCCTGATACATCTCTATCCGCGCATATATCAGATCGCACCTGTGTGGATGAAACATCCATCCTGTCACATTTTAAAAGCCTTATATCAGCCCAAAAAAGATCTTTTATACGAGCTATCTTCTGCTTCATCTGTTCTGCTGGAAAATCCTGTCTTACCACAACAAGTATCACAGCACAACCTGCTATTGTCTCGGGCTTTTTCCAGCAATCAAAATAATCAAGTGAATCTCCACCCATAATAAAAAATAGTTCCTCTGACGGATAAATTTTCTTAAAGTGGAGCAATGTCATATAAGTATAGCTTATATCTGTGTCACGGATTTCTATATCAGACACCTCAAATTCCGGTATATCCTCTGTTGCAAGCCTACACATATTGTATCTGTGCACAAAAGATGTCATATTTTTTTCTTCCTTATTAGGAGAATGTCCGGACGGTACAAATATGACTCTATCAAGTTCATATTCTTTCAGGGCACATTTTGCCATATGTACATGTCCTTTGTGTATCGGATCAAATGCGCCTCCAAGTATTCCTATTTTCATAGCCTATTCCGGAAGCTTGATCTTAGGATTTTTCTTTGCCTGTCGGTAAAAGATCATCTTTTTGCCGATAACCTTTACCACTACCGAGTGTGTTCTCTCACCGATCACATTTGCGATCTCTTTTGGATCGTCGATGCAGTTTTTTAAGACTGCGACCTTGATAAGCTCTCTTTTCTCAAGAGCCTGGTCAAGAGCCTCTATGATCTCCGGTGTGAGAGAAGCCTTACCTATATTAAAAATAGGATTGATTGTGCTTGCAAGGCTGCTAAGATATGCACGCTGTTTGCTTGTCATATTCATATATCCTGTCTCCTTTACTTATAATAATCAAATTCAAATCCATACATTCTCACTGTATCGCCATCCTCGATGTCCATTGCCTCGAGTTCTTTGATAATTCCCTGCTCACGTAAAAATCTCTGAAAGAATGCAAAACCTCTCTCAGAATCAATATTGGTATATCCAAGCATCTTCTCTATCTTTGGTCCAGAAATCTCATATGCACCGTCATCTGCCATCTCAATGACATATGGCTCATCCTTGAAAAATGCCAATGCCGGATCAAACTCAGGCTCATATACCGTAGTCTCCTTAGGGCACTGTGCAAGTAAGTTCTTTACCTCGTATAAAAGCTCTTTTAAGCCTTTTCCGCTGACCGCAGAAATAGGGAATACTTTTATGCCCTCTGCCTCAAATTCACTGCGGAGTGCTGAGATTATCTCATTCTCATCACCTGCTATGACATCTATCTTGTTGGCTGCGATAACCTGTGGCTTCGTAAGAAGCTCAGGGTTGTACGCCTCAAGCTCTTTATTTATGGCTTTTATATCTGCTACCGGATCACGGCCTTCTGTTCCGGCTGCATCTACCATGTGGATCATGACCTTTGTACGCTCTATATGGCGCAGGAACTCATGTCCGAGTCCGATACCCTCTGATGCTCCCTCGATAAGTCCCGGGATATCAGCGATAACGAATCCAAATCCCTCATCCATGTCGACCACACCGAGGTTCGGCTGCAATGTGGTGAAATGATAGTTGGCGATCTTTGGCTGTGCATTGGTAACTCGTGATAAAAGTGTTGACTTACCAACATTAGGAAAGCCTACCAATCCTACATCTGCTATGACCTTAAGTTCAAGTTGTACTTCTATCTCTATGGCATCCTGTCCCGGCTGCGCATATTTAGGTGCCTGCATGGTCGATGTGGCGTAATGCTGGTTTCCCTGTCCTCCGCGGCCACCACGCAGTATAACCTGGCGTATATTGTCACCGGACATATCGGCTATTACCTTTCCAGTCTCAGCATCCTTTATAAGTGTTCCCTCCGGAACTTTTAGAATAAGATCCTCTCCGTTTTTTCCGTGGCAGTTTTTCTTACCACCTTCCTGTCCCGGTTCTGCTGCAAACTTTCTTCTGTGACGGTAATCGGTAAGTGTATTCATTCCCTTATCCACGAGGAATACAACGTCTCCACCTTTGCCTCCATCTCCACCGTCAGGTCCACCGTTTGGTACGTATTTTTCACGACGAAAAGACACATGTCCGTCTCCGCCTTTTCCTGATTTTATAATAATTTTTGCACGATCTGCAAACATATTTTTCTACCTCAAGTTTATTATCTATCAATCGGTCATTTTTTATTTTATAACACAAAAACCCCGGCTATATAAAGTCGGGGTTTCAAATCTTATTCGTTAACTACTGGATATACGGAAGCCTGTTTCTTATCTCTTCCAACTCTCTCAAATCTTAATACGCCATCAACTTTAGCATATAAAGTATCATCTCCACCGATACCAACGTTTGTACCAGGGTGAATCTTTGTACCACGCTGTCTGTAAAGAATATTACCAGCTTTTACGAATTGTCCGTCTGCTCTCTTAGCGCCTAATCTCTTAGACTCAGAGTCACGTCCGTTCTTTGTAGAACCAACTCCCTTTTTATGAGCAAAAAACTGAAGGTTCATATTCAACATGTCTTACACCTCCTTGAAGTTTAGAATGATGTACTCATTCCCATAGTCTTTTTGTATTCCTTTTAATCCCAGGATCATCGACTCCATAAGCAATGCAACATCATCTGTTGCAGGTTTTTTCAATCTAAAATCTATCATGCCGGTCTCTTCGTCTGTATCAAGGCTGTAATCAGCCCTACAGAGCGCATCAGCCGAATTGATGAAATTAATCACCAATGCTGAAACCCCGGCACAGATTATATCATATCCGGACTCTGCAAATCCTGCATGTCCTTTTGATGAAAAGCCAACCTTATTTCCGTCTGCATCCTGATAAACGGTTATTGCTATCATTATCCGTTAATTTTTTCAATCTTAACCTGTGTGAACGCCTGTCTGTGTCCGTTCTTTTTATGATATCCGGTTTTTCTCTTGTACTTGTAAACGATAACTTTTTTAGCTCTGCCTTCTTTAACTACAGAAGCCTCAACTGTTGCACCTGCAACTGTTGGATCTCCAACTTTGAGATCATCTCCGCCTACAACTAAAACCTGATCAAAAGTAACTTTCTCACCAGCTTCAACGCCAAGCTTTTCAATGGTAATGATATCGCCTTCAGAAACTTTGTACTGCTTACCACCTGTTGCTATAATTGCGTACATATGGCACCTCCTATTTATCATTACTCGCCAGTTATGGTGTTGTGAAACTCACAAACTTATACCTCACTGTGCGGCATACTCCAGTATATTAGCATAGTGACTGTTATTCGTCAAGAGTTTTTTCTAATATTTGTTTAAGAGATTTGTGAATTTTTTTTCTGGTAAGCTCGACCAGTCCAAGTTTTGTAATATCAATAAATGTACAGACGGTATTATCTTCTTTTATAAACTGTTTTAAACAGTCTATCAACTCATTTTTATCTTTATCCGATTTCATATTTATAAAATCAATAAGTATCATACCTGAAATATTTCTCAATCGAAGCTGTGATGCAATCTCCTTTGCGGCTTCTATATTTACTTTTAATATGCTGTTATCCTTTGGCGATATATTTTTTGCACTGTTTACATCTATAAATGTAAGTGTCTCAAGCTGTTCTATTATGATATTTCCGCCACAGTCAAGCCATACCTTACGTGATGTCAGCTCGTCAAGCCTGCTTCTTATGCCGTATAAAGTTGAAAGGCTTAGCGCCGAATCGTCATAGCGCATGATCTTTTTGGCATCCTCATACATGCCGTACTCACTGCAAAGCAGCTCATAGATATCATCACAATCGGTTTTTACCCATTCTATTGATTTAAAATCTACTGATTTCATCTGCAGGATATAGTCACATTTACCCTTGTATACACACGAGTAAAGAGTCTGGTGTGGTGCCTTTTTTATGATCTGTCCATATACTCCTGCCACCAAAACCGCATCCTCTGCCACGCTTTCAATTTCCACATTTCTTGCATTAGTGCGCACTATAATGCCATATCCAGCTTCTTCATGATCCGCACATCTTAAAAGCACTGCCTCCTTTAGCTTTGCAGCAAGTTCCTTGCTTAGCTTGTTTGATACACCTATAGTTCTGTCATGGCTTGTCAGTATGACATTGTCTCCGTATATGGAAAGCTTTGTCGTTACAACAGGATCTTTTGTCTTTATCGCATCTTTTATCACCTGCACAAGTATCTCATCGCCCTCACAAAGCTGCGGTTTTTTCGATCTCTTATTAGTATATATCGGTGATAATGCATCATTTAGTGACAGATAACAACTTTGATCCTGCGATATAGATACAAATGCAGCATTGATACCGGGTAATATTTTGTTTACTCTTGCAGCATATATATCATTGACTATCGTGTCACTTTCGGAAAAAAGTTGGAAATCCTTATATTTTCCAGCCTCATCCATTATTGCGTATACTATATATTTTTGTGAATTTTTGACGATCTTCGTCAGAATTATCCTGTTCATTATAATATGTTTTCTCCCATATCAAGCAGAGAAATAAATCCTCCGTTATCGTCCCTTGCATACACTTCCTGTCTGTGTATCTGGATGGCAAGCGGTTCATATTCTAAGCCACAGCTTTTGTATATAGCCTCTAAAACAAACTCAGGCTTTATATTGTCAGTACTTCCGGTGGATACCTGCATCTCAAATACAGGCTTTCCCTCGTTTTCCTTTACCTCAAACCTGTATACCAAAGGCTTTATATCTACTTCGCGCTCGCTCTTTTTGGTCTTTTTTAATACAACAAAAGTATCTTTATCTGCAAAATTTTCTTTTATGATGTTCTTCCACTCTTCAAAAGTATACGGACTTTCATAGCCATCTTTATAAAAAAGTGAATAATCGGCTGCGGCAACTAATGACATGGCTGTCTTTGCATTGTCAGGAAGCTTAACATAGCCTGTGACCTTTACTCCGTCAACCATCTGCTCATTGAATGCCTCGATGCAATCTTTTGATGATGCAGTCGAATTTACATCTATATCAAAGTATTCTCCATCACTTGTGATACCAACTCCAAGCGGTGCCGCAAACGACATGATCTGATGGGCTGAATATCCTTCCGAGTATCGGATATCGATATCCGCTCGTCTTACCGCCTTCTGAAAATATCGCATCATATCGAGATGTCCTATGAATTTCATTGAACCCCATTTTGCAAATTTGACTCTAATTTTCATAGCAGACACCTCCTTTGTATTGCATTGCTCCGCATGCTGAACACTTCATACGGCAGTTTGGAGTAACAGTCTCTTTGAGCGCTGTTTGCCACTCTCTTATCATAAACTGCTTTGTCACACCTACATCGATAAAATCCCATGGAAATACTTCATCTAGTGGACGCTCTCTCATTGTATAAAAATCAGGATCAAGCCCGCACTCTTTTACAGAGTCGATCCATCTGTCATAATCAAAATATTCATGCCATGCATCAAAATATCCGCCCTTTTCGTATACCTTTACGATAGCATCACAGAGTCTTCTATCACCTCTTGCAAGTATGCCCTCGACAACGGTAACATCTGCCTCATGCCAGTTGTATCTGATACTCTTTCTGTTAAGCTGCTCTTTTACATGATCATTTACGATCTTTGCCCTTCCAAGATAATCAGACGGCTCATACATGCGTGCCCATTGGAAAGGTGTAAAAGGCTTCGGAACAAAGAAAGATGTGCTTATAGTGATCTGACATTTTCCATTTCTCTTTTCCTTTGGAACTGTCTCGTAATATAAAGCCGCAACGTCATTGGCAAGCTCCGGTATTCCTCTCATATCTTCCTCTGTCTCTGTAGGAAGACCGAGCATAAAGTAGAATTTCACTTTGTTCCAGCCACCCTCGAATGCCTGTTTGGAGCCATTCATGATGTCATCTACGGTAAGTCCCTTATTTATAACGTTTCGAAGTCTCTGTGTCCCAGCCTCAGGGGCAAATGTCAGACTGCTCTTTTTGATATCCTGTACCTTTTGCATGATGTCAAGCGAAAATGCATCGATACGCAGTGACGGCAGAGATATATTTATCTTCTTTTTCTCGCTTATGTCTATAAGGAAATTGATAAGTTCCTCAAGTTCCTTGTAGTCAGATGAACTAAGAGAGCTTAAAGAAATCTCCTCGTGTCCTGTATTTTTGACGAGAGCCGCAGCAACATCCTTTAAATGTGCTACCTTTTTCTCACGGTTCGGGCGGTAGATCATTCCTGCCTGGCAGAAACGGCAGCCCCTGATACATCCACGCTGTATCTCAAGCACCATACGATCCTGTGTAGCTTTGATAAAAGGCACTACAGGTGCCTCGGGATATGTTGAATTTGTCAGATCTACCTGTACCTGTTTTTTTATTTTTACAGGAATATCGTCATACTTAGGCTTCATGGCAAGAATAGTGCCATCCTCTTTGTATTCCACATCATAGAGTGCCGGCACATAAAGTCCCTCTATCTTTGCAGCCTCATGAAGGAATTCGTCCCTTGATCTTCCATCTTTTTTCATCTGTTTGTACAATTCAAAAAGATTACCATACTGTGTCTCGCCCTCTCCGATATAGAATATATCAAAAAAATCTGCTATCGGCTCAGGATTGTATGCACAAGGTCCTCCACCTATCACAATAGGACATCCGTCTTTTCTGTCTCTTGAACGAAGCGGAATCTGTGCCAGATCGAGTATCTGCAGGATATTTGTGTAGCACATCTCATATTGCAGCGTCATGCCTACAAAATCAAAATCTTTTATCGCATCTTGCGATTCCAATCCAAAAAGCGGAATGTGCTGCTCTTTCATTATCTCATGAAGATCTGGCCACGGAGAATATACTCTCTCACACCATACATCGTCCATGCGATTGAACATATCGTAGAGTATCTGTATTCCAAGGTGTGACATTCCGATTTCATAGACATCAGGAAAACACATCGCAAAACGTATGTTTATCTGCGATGTGTCCTTAACAACTGAGTTAAACTCATTCCCAATATATCTAGCCGGTTTGTCAACCTTCATAAGTATCTCGTCACTTAAAGCTAGTTTTCTCATATATAAATTTACCTCAAATAATTATCTTTGCGCCAGCTCATTGGCGATCTCTTCCCAGGTGATATTTTTCTGAGCCATCAGTATCATGCAGTGATACATGAAATCGGATATTTCAAATTTCAGATCATCACTATCCGGATTCTTGGCTGCAAGAATGATCTCTGTACACTCATGGCCGAGTTTTTTAAGTATCTCGTCAATGCCTTTATCCATAACAGAATTCGTATATGATCCCTCTTTTGGATTCTTCATACGGTCAAGTATTATGGAATAAACTGCCTCAAGCACTGTAAGAGGGTTTTTCTCCACATATTCTTTCTTTACAATATTGTTAAAAAAACATGTCCTGTTTCCGGTATGACATGCAGCTCCCACCTGTGAAACCTTAGCGAGAATAGTATCATAATCACAGTCTGCTGTCAAAGACTTCACATACTGCAAATGTCCGGATGTAAGTCCCTTAGTCCACAGCTCATTTCGGCTTCTGCTCCAATAGGTCATGCGACCGCTGTTTACTGTGACATTGAATGCTTCTTCATTCATATATGCAAGCATAAGAACCTGCTCATTGCGATAATCCTGTACGATAACCGGCACCATGCCGTCTGAGTTTAACTTGAGATCTGACCAACTAAGATCCGGTGTAAAATTGTCCACTCTTATCCCGGCAGCCGAGAGCTCACATTTTAAAGCCATAACATCTGTCTTTGGTGAATTAATGAATTCTCCAGCGATACCTCTTACTGTATTGCGCCTTAATATATCAATTATTTTATCCATATTAAGTTCCGGCATGCATACCACATACGGTGTACCAGTAAGGTTCTCCAAAGCATCGATTATATCTATATTAAGCACCAAAAGTTCGTGATATGTATCCTCAATTTCTTCCCTATGCTTAAAAATATAATCCACATTGCTGATGGACAGTACGATGCGGTCTTTGCCAAACTTTTCACTGGCTGCAGTTGCAAGCTCAAGACTTGAATCTTTTGTAGCATTAAATATAACTTGCAGACATCCTGCGTAAAGAAGTTTTTTTACATCTTCAATACGATTGATATTGCCTCCAGCGCATACCTTTATATCGATATTTCTGTTAATATTTTCTATCGTATGTATATTTTTTTCATGTTCATCATCATCAGTTGAAAGATCAAATATAATGATCTTGTCTATGCCACTATCATTGTAAAGCTGGCACAATTCATAGACATCGCCTGTTACCGTAAAATCAGATGCAGATCTGACTGCCTGACCATTCTTCAAATACAATGTAGCGACAATGTTTTTAAAACCCGTCAAAATTATAAACTTCCTTTCGTGGACATTACATCCGTTATTCTGCTATCAAAGGTACATGCCTCATCCAGCGCTTTGGCAAAAGCTTTAAACATAGCTTCTATCATATGATGATTGTTACCGCCAGAAAGCACTTTTATATGCAAATTCATAGCAGCCGAGTAAGATATGGCATAAAAGAATTCTTTTACCATCTCAGTATCCATGCCTCCGACTCTCTCACAGGTAAACTCATCATCAAACTGTAGATACGGTCTGCCTGACAGATCGATGGCACAGAGCACAAGCGTCTCATCCATAGGAAGTATAAAACTGCCAAATCTCTTTATACCCTTTTTATCTCCTACTGCTTTTGCAATGGCACTTCCCAGTACAATACCACAATCCTCTATCGTGTGGTGACAGTCCACATTGAGATCTCCGTTGCATTTTAAATCCAGATCAAAAAATCCATGCTTTGAAAATCCCTCGAGCATATGATCAAAAAATCCTATTCCCGATTCAATATTTGATTTTCCTGTTCCATCCAGATCAAGACGCACTGCTATATCTGTTTCTTTTGTTTTTCTGGTTAGTTCTGCCAAACGACAAGCCATGTTATCTCTCCTTTTAATAGCTATAATATCATCTATTACTCAAATCTTACTTTAATCGAATTTGCGTGTGCCGTCAACTGTTCGCACTCGGCAAATTGCTCAATATCTGTATGGACTGCCTCAAGTGCCTCTCTCGAATATGAAATGATGCTTGATTTTTTGATAAAATCATCAACTGAAAGAGCTGAGAAAAATTTTGCTGTTCCATTTGTAGGAAGTACATGGTTTGGTCCTGCGAAATAATCTCCGAGAGGCTCTGACGAGTACTCTCCGATAAAGATTGCTCCGGCATTTCTTACTTTTGTCATAACTGAGAATGGATCTTTTGTAACGATCTCCATATGTTCTGATGCGATATTGTTTACGGCATCAATAGCCTCATCCATATCCTCAGCCACAAGAATATATCCGTAGTTATCAAGTGATTTCTGGATGATCTCTTTTCTTGAAAGTACCTCTACGAATTTATCTACTTCCTCAGACACCTTATTGGCGAGCTCCTTGCTTGTTGTGATAAGAATAGCCGATGCCATCTCATCATGCTCTGCCTGTGAGAGCAGATCTGCCGCTACATATCTTGGATTTGCTGTCTCATCAGCAAGCACAAGTATCTCACTTGGTCCTGCTATAGAATCAATGCTGACATAGCCGAATACAGCCTTTTTAGCAAGGGCTACGAAAATATTTCCCGGTCCTACGATCTTGTCTACCTTTGGAACGCTCTCTGTACCGAATGCCATTGCTGCGATAGCCTGCGCACCGCCTACTTTGTAGATCTCATCTACTCCTGCCTCATTTGCTGCAACTAAAGTTGAAGGATATACCTTTCCGTCCGGACCGCATGGTGTACACATAACGATCTTGTCTACTCCGGCAACCTTTGCAGGAAGCACGTTCATAAGCACTGATGAAGGATAAACTGCCTTTCCGCCCGGCACATATACTCCGGCTCTCTCAACTGCTGTAACCTTCTGTCCGAGGATGATACCGTCCTCCGATGTAAACCATGAATTCTGAAGCTGTTTCTCATGGTATTTTTTAATGTTTACAAATGCTTTTCTGATAACTGCAAGAAGCTTCTCGTCAACTTTTTCATATGCCTCGTCGATTTCTTCTTTTGTAACGCGGACATTTGAGGCATCGATATCTGCCTTGTCAAATTTCTTTGTATATTCAAAGATCGCTTTGTCGCGGTTTTCTTTTACGTTGTTTATAATCTCATTTACTGCGCTTTCATACTCAGTATAATTGTTAGGACTTCTCTTAAGCAGGCTCTCTAAAATATTTTGCTGCGAGTCCTTTGTAAGTTTTAAAATTCTCATTACTGCCTCCGTCTTGATGCTAATACCTTTATATTTTACAATATTCTGTTATTTTATAACAGTTTTCAAATCACTTATAAGCTTTGTGATACGCTCATTGTCCATCTTCATACTGACTTGATTTACTACAACTCTTGCTGACAGTGGGCACACTTCCTCAAGTACCGTAAGGCCATTCTCCTTTAAGGTAGTTCCTGTCTCTACTATATCACATATTACCTCAGAAAGGCCAACGATCGGTGCAAGTTCTATTGATCCATTTAATTTTATAATCTCTACAGTCTGATGCTTTTTGTTGTAGAAATAATCTTTTGCGATATGTGGATATTTTGTGGCTACACGTATCTGCTCATGATGCTGTAACAGATCTTTTGCACTTTCAGGTCCGCAGATGCACATACGGCATTTGCCAAATCCCAGATCAAGCACTTCGTATATATTTCTGCCTTCCTCGAGGATTGTATCTTTTCCGACTACTCCGATATCGGCCGCACCGTACTCTACATATGTAGGCACGTCAGGTCCTTTTGCAAGGAAAAATCTAAGCTTAAGCTCCTCATTTACGAATATGAGTTTTCTTGTGTCAGGATCTTTCATCTCCTCACAGGTGATTCCGATCTGCTCAAAAAGCTGTAATGTTTTTTTTGCAAGACGCCCTTTACCCAGGGCAAATGTCAAATATCTGTCTTCACTCATCTGTATTATCCCTCTATGAATTCTACTCTGCCGATGCGGTTTGCAGTGGCATACAAAGCATAATCCTCTTTCGTTTTATTTTCGTCCATGAGCACCATCTGCGTATTAGTACCCTGTTTTCTAAGCTCCATGCATCTTGTGATGGCTGCCTTATATGCGTCCTTTTTAAATACTACAAGCGAAGAATTTTCTATCACAGGCACCTCTATACTTTGTCTCGTAAGAGCTGCCATAAGCTGATCTACAACAATTGCAAAACCAATAGCTGGTGACTGTTTGCCAAAATGCTCAAGCAAGTTATCATAGCGTCCTCCCTTTACGATAGGTTCTCCTGTTCCATATGTATATCCCTGAAAAATAATTCCGGTATAATATCTGTAATCACTGATAAGTCCAAGCTCATATGATATATATTTTTCAATGCCATATACTCTTACATACTCTTTTAGTCCAAGAAGAGCCTGTATTGATGCAAGTATCTGCGGGTATCCAGCGGCAAGTTGTTTTGCATTTTCAAGATCTTCATCTTTTAGATCAAAATTTCCAAGTAATGCAAACAGTTTTTTGAGATTCTCATCCATATCAAGACTATCGATGAACTCTTCTACTCCAAAAAAATTCTTATTTGAGATAAGTTCCCTCAAATTTTCCTCCTCGTCCTCCAAAAGACCGGCAGCAGTTGTCAGTTCATAGAAATACTGTGAATGTCCAACAGATATCTGGAAATTCTTAAGTCCGCTCTCTGTCAGTGACTCAACTGTCATGGAAAGGATTTCCGCATCCGCTGAAACCGATCCGTCTCCGATAAGCTCTGCACCACACTGTGTGCTCTCCTTGAGACGTCCTTGATAGTCAGAAGAGTTGATAAATGTATTGCCCAGATAGCAAAGTTTTACCGGCATATCGTCCTCTATATAATATTTTGCAGCACTTCTAGCTATGGAAGGCGTAAAATCCGGGCGAAGAACAAGGGTATTTCCCTCTTTGTCAAAAAACTTATAAAGATCCCTTGATGGAATAGTTCCGACATCACTTCCAAATATATTAAAAAACTCAAATGTTGGAGTCATTATATCGTGATAGCCGTATTTCAAAAGTGTCTGATGCAGTTTTTCCTGCAAATACAGCTTTTTCTTGCATTCTCCATTATATATATCTCTTACTCCGTCCGGAGTATGTAATAATTGATTTTTCATATATTTCTCGCTTTCATGTATTAAAGTGTTATCATGGTAGCATGATACAGTTGCATTGTCAACCCCTGCTTCTAAGATCTATCTGCATCGCATTCAGATATGGCACCAGTATTCCCGGTACTTCTGGCAGAAAGAACTGCGGATCTAGCTCATCATACCTAAAACTTTTTCTTCCCCCTGCCTGCGCTCTCTCCCAGAATTCTATAAGTTTATCAAATGTCAGGTAATAATATTCATTTCTATGTGTATACGAAATAAGTATAAATGCAAGCCCATCCTGCTTTTCAAAGCTTCTCATAAACTCTACCTGATGCTCATGTATATTCGCGAGTGGAAACGTATCCGTATTACACTCTTTCGCATCGAAACAGACCGGTATTCCCTGTACCGCACCTATGTAATCCACAGTACTCTTCTGCTCAAAATATGCCAGTGTAATGTGTCTTGTTTCCGGCTCCATCTTTATTGGAGTGATGGGTGTCGGTATCTTTTGGATAAGTGCCAGACCATTTTCCCTATATTTTTCATTTGTTTTATTTATCATATCCTCAAATGTTGATCCTCTGAGGCCTCTTGATTTCCATGTCGCCATTTTATAATTTCCGTATTTATTTGTTTTTGATTTTCAACTTAAATCTTTAACTCTTTAAATTCAAATCCTAATTTGTTCCATATATGTGGTGGCTTTGCCTCAATATGCTTCCCATCAGGAAATACCACATGATGAGCATGCAACAGCTGGCTTTTTACACCATATTTTTCTTTAAAAAATTCATTGACTTTTTTATCTCCGTACTTCATGTCACCAATTATCGGATGTCCTATGGATGCAAGATGCGCCCTGATCTGGTGGCTTCGTCCTGTTATAAGATGGACTTCCAACAATGTGACCTCTTTATCATATGATGCGCCGCCTGTCACTTCAACAGTCTCAAGTGGTCTGTACGCTGTCTTTACCGGCAGTGACTCATCATTTACCGGTTCAGGTGTTATCTGCACTTTGTTTAAAGCTTCATCCTTTGTCAGATAGCCCTCTATCGTCATATTTTCGTCCACAACGCCATCTACGGCAGCCAGATAATATTTCTCCGCTGTCCTGTCCTTGAGCACCTTAGAAAGGTACTGTAAGCCGCGAAGGGACTTTCCCATAAGAATAAGTCCTGAGGTATTCCTGTCCAGTCTGTTGCATACAGACGGTTTAAAGCTCTTAAAATCCTCAAAAGTAAGACTGCCCTCATTTATAAGATAGCCTATAAGCCTCTCATTAGCCGATATATCAGACGGCACAGCCTTCTGTGAAAGCATATTTACAGGCTTTGATGCCGCAAGGATATCATCATCCTCATACACTGTCACAAGACCGCTTAACTTAAGCTGCCCTAAGGCATTAAAGTCTTTCTTTAAACTCTCTTCATCCACTGAGAATTTTTCAAATGTCTCATCCGATAAATATATCTTTATATTATCATCAAGAGACACTATCTCCGTTCCCAAAGCCTTTTTGTCATTTAGTTTTATGTTCTTCTTCCTGAGCATCTTGTAGATAAATCCCATAGATGCATTCGGAAGTATCTTTTTTAAGTATTTGTCAAGACGCTGTCCCGACTCATTTCTGCCTGCAATAAATTCTTTCATAATTTATCTTTTCTTTTTATGGACATTTCTGATAGTTTTCTTCCTGCTTACGTTGCTGCGTGTGGCTGCATTTCTGTTCTGATTATTTCCGTTGTTACGTCCATCCGAATTTCTAGTGTTCTTATTCCCTTTGCTGTTTCCACTTGGTCGATTATTTCCACCTGTGCTTCTGCCGGCTCTATTACTACTATCGTTACCATTCTTTGGATTCCAGTTTCCGGCACCACCAATTTTCCTTGGCCGGATAAGGCATTTCTTGTCAAAGCCGATAAGATCCTCTCTTCCGGCTTTTACGAGTGCCTCATGCACGAGATCATAATTCTTTGGATTGCGGTACTGTATAAGTGCACGCTGCATAGCCTTTTCATGCGGATTGGTTGTGACATATACCGGCTTGAGTGTTGCCGGATCAAGTCCCGTATAATACATACAAGTCGATATTGTCGACGGTGTCGGATAGAAGTCCTGCACCTGCTCCGGCATATATCCGAGATCTCTTAAATACTCAGCCAGCTCTATAGCCTCTTTTAATGTAGATCCCGGATGTGACGACATCAGATACGGCACAAGATACTGCTCTTTTCCTATATTTTTGTTCATATCCTTGTAAGCCTTGACAAACTTGTTATATACCTCCACGCTCGGCTTTCCAAGCTTACTTAACACCGCATTGGAAATATGCTCTGGTGCCACCTTAAGCTGTCCGCTGACATGATATTCGCAAAGCTCACGTAAAAACGTCTTATCTTTATCATATATGAGATAATCAAATCTGATACCCGAACGTATGAATACCTTTTTTACTTTTGGCAATGCGCGCAGCTTTTTAAGAAGTGAAATATAATCACTGTGATCCACCACAAGATTTTTACACGGCTGTGGAAAAAGACACTGCTTCTTAGGACATGCACCCTTTGTAAGCTGCTTGTCACACGCAGGACGTCTGAAATTTGCAGTAGGGCCACCGACATCATGTATATATCCTTTAAAATCCTTATCCTCCGTGATAAGCTTTGCCTCATCTACAATAGACTCATGGCTTCTCGTCTGAATGATCCTGCCCTGATGAAATGTCAGCGCGCAGAAATTACAGCCTCCAAAACATCCCCTGTTGCTTATAAGAGAGAATTTTACCTCGCTTATAGCAGGCACACCGCCAGCCTCCTCATAGCTTGGATGATACGTCCTCATATAAGGAAGCGCGTAAACCTCGTCCATTTCGTCTTGTGAAAGAGGCTTCTGAGGTGGATTCTGCACTACAAGTGTAGAGTTGCCATATGGCTCTACAAGCCGTTTCCCACTGAATGGATCAGTGTTACAGTACTGTACATAAAAACTCTTTGCAAACTCTCTCTTATCTTCTTTTATCACATCATAATCAGGAAGTTCAATCGCATCATAAATAAGATTCCTGTCCTTTGTCTTAAAAACAGTTCCATCAATAAAGGTAATATCCTTTACATCCATGCCCGAGTCAAGCGCATCAGCGATCTCCACTATGCTGCGCTCTCCCATACCATAGGATATGAGGTCTGCTCCTGAATCGAGCAGTATGGATCGTTTAACCTTATTTGACCAGTAATCATAGTGAGCCATACGCCTTAAACTCGCCTCAATGCCGCCTATTATGATAGGTGTTTTCTTATATGTATGGCGAATCAGATTGCAGTATACAACCGTTGCATAATCAGGTCTTTTTCCCATCTCACCTCCCGGTGTAAATGAATCCTTTGCCCTTCTCTTTTTAGATACGGAATAATGGTTTACCATCGAATCCATATTTCCTGCTGATACTAAAAATCCAAGCCTTGGAACACCAAGTATAGAAATCGATTCATCATCTTTCCAGTCCGGCTGCGAGATAATACCCACAGTATATCCGTGCGCCTGCAAAATCCTTGCAATGATGGCATGACCGAAAGACGGATGATCTACATATGCATCTCCGCACACATAGACAAAATCAAGCTGTTCTATGCCCTGATCTATCATATCCTGTTTTGATATTGGTAAAAAACCATTATTCATATTATTGCAAACCTCTTATTTATGTTATTATTTTTCGCGGGATCTTATTGTAAACCAGTTTTATAATTCAGTTTACAGTTATGGTATTTATTTAAATACATTTAAACATTTCTCTTCAATCCATCCAGTTCCGTCTGTGTCAGTGCCCTGTACTCCCCCAAAGCCAGATCATCTGGCAGTTCAAGCGATCCCATTGATATTCTTTTAAGATATATCACCTTTTTGCCGACCACCTCAAACATTCTTTTTACCTGATGGAATTTTCCCTCTGTGATGGTCAACTCAATCTCGGATATCGGTTCACTTTTTAAAATAACAAGCTTCCCCGGTTTTGTAATCTTATCTTCTCCGATGTCAACCCCGTTTTTAAACCGGTTTACATCATCTTCTGTGACTACTCCGTCTATTTTTGCATAGTATGTCTTTGCCACATGCTTTGCCGGGCTTAAAAGCTCATGTGCGAGCACACCGTCATTTGTGATAAGGAGCAACCCTTCCGTATCAATATCGAGTCTGCCGACAGGAAACAGGTCATCATGCACCGCATCCGTAATATAATCCATAACAGTCCTGTGTAGATTATCCTCTGTCGCCGACACGCAGCCTGCCGGCTTGTTAAACAGATAATACTCATATTTCTGATACGATATCTGTGTACCCTTATAACATACCACGTCATTATCTGTATCTATCTTTTTTTCCGGTTTTATCACCGTATCACCATTTACCGTGACCTGTTTAGATTTAAGAATTTTCTTTACCTCAGATCGTGTTCCCACGTCCATTTCAGAAAGAAATTTGTCCAGACGAACCATATTACTCATTTATCTTATATCCTTTTCCGTTAGCTACACATATTTACAAGCTTGCTTTCTTTTCCCATATAGAAAGTTACAGCATAATTTCCTATATGAAAACAATGTAACTGACAGCATTTATTTGCAGCGTTTTAAAAACTCTACAACAAGTTTCCATGTTCTCTGTGTAGATGAAATGCTCAGTCTCTCCTTTGGTGTATGAATATCAAAATTGTTAGGTCCAAATGATACACAGTCAAGATCTTTGATCTTTCCTGAGAGAATACCGCACTCAAGTCCAGCGTGGATTGCCTCAAATACAGGCTCTTCGTTGAAAAGCTCTTTATATACTTCGCTTATAGTATCCCTGATATCAGAATCTGCTACATACTCCCACGCAGGATAATCACCATTTACGTCAACATCTCCGCCGAGGAACTGTGCGAGCATGGTAAGTTTGTCAAGCGTATCTGCCTTTCTTGTTGAGACAGAGCTTCTTACTGATGTAGTGATATGAAGCTCCTTCTCATTAAGTGTCATGATTCCGGCATTTAATGATGTCTCCACCAGTCCCGGCATGATCTGGCTCATATGAAGCACTCCGTTTGGCACATTTCTAAGATAAAAGATAACTTTTGTTAGAGAAGCAAAGGTAAGTACATTTTTTCCCTCTTTGCTGCCTACAGTCATCTCAATCTTTATACCTTTATCTGCAACAGAATACTCCGCTGCGAGTGTTCTGTTTAAATCCTCTATGATCTCATCAAGCTCGTCTGCATCTGCTTCGCCAATTACGATCTTTGCCGTACACTCTCTTGGGATAGCATTGTCCTTAAGACCACCGGCAAGTGAAACCACTCCAAACGGAACATTCTCTGTGATGGCTTTAAGCACCCGCCCCATAACGATATTAGCATTGGCATGCTCTTTCTTTATCTCACTTCCGGAATGACCTCCCTCAAGACCTGTGACCTTAAGTGTCACAGTAAGTCCGTCTGCATCCGTATACTGTACCGGAATAGAAGTCTCCACTGTCATACCTCCGGCACAGCTTGTGAGGAAATGTCCTTCCTCGTCAGAGTCAAGATTTAACATCTTGTGGCCTTTAAGCATTGATAGATCTATCGCATCAGCTCCAAGCATTCCGATCTCCTCATCTACTGTTATGACTACCTCAAGTCTTGGATGCGCGATCTCAGGTGAATCAATTAAGGCAAGTGCAAATGCTACCGCTATACCGTCATCTCCCCCGAGTGTAGTGCCCTTTGCCTTTAAGAAATCACCATCCACATACAGATCAAGTCCTTCTTTCTCAAAGTCCTTCTCTATGCCGTTTTCCTTCTCACAGACCATATCCATGTGTCCCTGTATTATGATAGGTTCTGCACTCTCATATCCGGATGTGGCTTTTTGAATGATAACAACATTGTTTGACTCATCCTGATAATGCTCTAAGCCTCTCTCCTTGGCAAAATCGATAAGAAAATCGCTGATTGCCTTTGTATTTCTCGATCCGTGTGGTATTGCAGCTATTTTCTCAAAATATTCAAATACTTTCTTTGGTTCATAATTTTCTAATATGCTCATGTTGTCCTCCCTGTAGGAATATTTTTAGAATGCATATCCGCAATAAATAACAAAAAAATCCGGCCTCATGATTTATGCTAGATATGCAAATCGTTGATGCCGGAATCGTAAAGGGATTTGAAATCCTTCTGAAACTCTGCGGTTATATAGTTTTATTCTCTGATGACTGTATTTTTAGCTTTTTACTGAGCATCTTCCTGCATATCTGAAATTGATATATTGGTAATGTCTATATCATCATCAGTGACTTCTTCTCTATCTTCGCTCTCATCGACATTCTGATGCACTTCATTTGCCTCATCCTCTTCCGGTGGAAAGAGCTGTGCCCTGTTTGTAGATACCACATCTTCATATTGCTGAAGTGAGCTGATAAGACTTTCGTATCTTGATTTTGCTGTCTCAATTGATCCTGTCAGAATATCCTCAATACTCTTTAACTGGCTGTCTGTATATGCCATTGCACTCATACGAAGATTATTTGCCTCATTTGTAGCATTATCTAAGATCTCCTGAGCCTGCTTTGTAGCGATCTGCACTACCTCATTTGCCTGTGCATATGCCTGTTGCATAATCTGATGCTCACTGACAAGCTCGTTGGTCTGTACCTCGGCCTGAGCAATAATCTGATCAGCTCTGGCCTGTGCATCCGCAAGGATAGCCTCTTTATTGCTTATAATCTTCTGGTATCTCTTAACTTCCTCAGGTGTCTTTGTACGAAGTTCTGAGAGAAGTTCCTCTAGCTGTTCACGATTTACTAGAATTTTATTTCTGGAAATTGGTGAAGGCTTGCATCCATCAATATAATCTTCGATTTCTTCAATAATCTGTTCCATTTTACTGCTCATGAAATACTGTCTCCTTACCTGGTAATATTGTATTTGGCATAAATTCTATCAATGAACTGTTCCGGTACAAACTTCGATATATCTCCCCCGTATGATGCAAATTCTTTTACGATAGTAGAACTAAGATATGAATACTTAAGATTCGTAGTCAAAAATATAGTCTCTATGTCATCGCTCTGCACACCGTTGGCCTGTGCAATCTGCAGTTCATACTCAAAATCTGTCACTGCACGCAATCCTCTTATTATGATCGTAGCATTGATTTCCTTCATGTAGTCAACTAATAGTCCTTCGAAACAACCCACTTTGACATTTGGCAAATGTGAAGTCATTTCCTTTATCATACTAACACGTTCTTCCAAAGAAAACAACGAATTTTTTGCGCTGTTGTTGAGTACGCCTATAACAAGCTCATCCACAATCTTTGATGAACGTTCTATAATGTCCAAGTGTCCAAATGTAACAGGGTCAAAACTGCCCGGATAAATTGCGACCTTCATCTTTCTCTCCTATGCACGTTTTAAAAATACATGCCTGTTTGTTTTATAATTTTTCTCTTTGACTATCTCGTAGCCAAGCTGTGGTAAATAATCAAAGTTAGTCTCGTTAGACGCTTCAACAACTATAAGTGCATCTTCCTTTAAAATATCACTGTCTGTAAGTGCAGTAAGTACTTCTTTCTCCAGCCCTTTATTGTATGGTGGGTCCATAAATACAATATCGAATTTGCATCTCCCCTCAAGTGTACGCACTGCAGTCACGGCATCTGTAGCAAGAAGTTTTGACTGTTTATCAAATTTTGTAAACTTTATGTTGTCCTCGATACATGCTGCGGCTTTTCTGGAATTCTCCACAAATACCGCATACTGTGCACCACGGCTTAGTGCTTCAAGACCAATCTGTCCGCTCCCGGCAAACAAATCCAGAAAATAACATCCCGGTACATCAAACTGCATGACATTAAATAATGTTTCTTTTGTCTTGTCTGTAGTAGGTCTTGTATCTTTGCCCTCTATTGTCTTAAGCGGGAGGCTTCTGGCTGTTCCTGCTATAATTCTCATTTTTCCACCTTCTATTTCTGATCTTTTAATACATCTTTGTTCTTGACAATATAGTCTATAAGTGAGATTACCGTAAGCGCCAACGCCACATAGATAAGTATTGTGCCGATAATACTAAGCACATAATTATCCAGATAAATATTAAAGATAATAACAATGACCATAAGCATCTGGAAAGTCGTCTTAAATTTGCCCCAGTAGCTCGCTGCAATCACAACGCCATTATCAGATGCCACAAGACGGAACCCACTGATAATAAACTCTCTGGCAATAATAATGATAACTACCCATGATGGAATAAGTTTAAGATCTACAAGGCAGATCATAGCCGAGCAAACAAGAAGCTTATCCGCCAGTGGGTCCATAAATTTTCCAAAGTTTGTCACAAGATTGTATTTTCTTGCAATCTTTCCGTCTGCCATATCTGTAAGACTTGCAACTATAAATATCGCAAGAGCAATATAGTTTCCATAGCCCTCAAAATATGGTGCTAAAAGAAAGAAAACCAAAAAAGGAATAAGTATTACTCTAAAAAGTGTTAATTTGTTTGGTAAATTCATATTAAATCAACTCTCCTATCAAATCATATTCATATGCACCGGTAACTCTTACCTTTGCTATATCTCCGGTAACAAGTTCATGCTCTGAATTGATAAAAATATATCCGTCAATATTTGGTGCATCTCTGTATGTACGACCGATATATGCATTCTCATCAGCCACTTTTCCCTCCACGAATACATATAACTCTTTACCCTTCAATGTCTCATTTTTATCAAATATGACCTCTTCCTGAAGCTCCATGACCTCCGCTTGCCAATCTGCCTTTATATCTTCATCGATCTGATCAGGCATCTCCGCTGCTTTTGTTCCTTCCTCCGGAGAATATGCAAATGCCCCAAGGCGGTCAAATTCCATCTCATTTATAAATTCCATCAACTCCTCATGAGCTTCCTGTGTTTCTCCCGGGAATCCACATATAAGAGTCGTACGAAGAGTTATATCAGGTATCCTCTCTCTTAATTTGTTAATATGCTCTATAAGCTGTTCCTTATTTGTCTTTCTTCCCATGCGCTTTAATATAGCATCATTGCAGTGCTGGATAGGCATGTCCAAGTAATGGCAAACCTTCTCATTGCGAATCATCGACTCTATAAGACCATCATAGATTTCCTCAGGATAACAGTACATTATCCTTATCCAGAATAGTCCGCTTATCTTATTCAACTCGTCAAGCAGTCTGTGAAGCGATTTTTCTCCGTAAAGATCCACTCCGTAAAGTGTAGTCTCCTGAGCTACAAGTATAAGCTCTTTGGCACCGGACTCTACAAGACTCTTTGCCTGTTCTATAAGATCCTCAATAGGCACACTTCTGTAGCGTCCCCTGATGGAAGGTATCACGCAGTAAGTACAATTTTTATTGCATCCTTCTGCGATTTTTAAGTAGGCAAAATGTCCACCTGTTGTGACAATACGCTTAGTCTTTATGGTTGGCAGCCCCTCAAGCGTATGAAGATTGCTATATCTGTTTGTCTTGAGCGTCTCGTGTACAGCTTCAACTATTGCATCATAGGAATTAGTTCCAAGAATAGCATCCACCTCAGGAATTTCTTTAAATATCTCGTCCTTGTATCTTTGTGCCAGACAGCCTGTGACGATAAGCGCTTTACAATTGCCATTTTCCTTGTACTGAGCCATCTCGAGGATAGTATCTATGCTTTCCTCCTTGGCATCATTGATAAAACAGCAACTGTTTATAATTATGATGTCCGCCTCTGTCTCATCATCAGTTAGCTCTATACCCTCATTTGTCAGCATACCTATCATAAATTCTGAGTCAACAAGGTTTTTATCGCATCCAAGCGAAATAAATAATAATTTCATAACACCTCTCAATTATCAAATTTCAGATATTTAAAAAAGGAAGGACAAAAGAGCCTCCCTCTTAAAATCATTCTGCTTCGCCTTCTATATCATCATCTGAAATAATTTTGACATCACCACGGTAAAGTTCTTCTACTGCAACAGATAAAGGCTTATTACATTTAGGCTTTGTAACAAGTGGCTCTGCTCCGTCGATTATCTGACGTGCTCTTTTAGCAGCAGCTATAACGATAGAGTAACGACTGTTTACAACAGGCTCCTCTCCCGGCTCAACATCATTATTTATTGCTTTCATTAATTCTATATACGATGGATGTATCATGTTTATTCTCCTTTCGAAAAGCTTAAAAGCTCTTTTCTCATTTTATTTATAAAATCTATATTTGATGATACAAGATAATCTTGATTTTTGTCAGAGTCATTTGAGCTATGAATGATATCATTAACCAGCTCAACACACTCTTCAAGCTTATCATTTATCACTAAATAATCATACTGTTCTATGCCTTGTGACTCTTCATATGCTCTTGAAAGTCTCTTAGCACATACTTCTTTTGTCTCTGTACCTCTTTTGACAAGTCTGTCGCGAAGCTCTTTGGCACCAGGTGCCGACACAAACATTAAAACTGTATCAGGGAACTGCTTTTTAATCTTTAAAGCGCCCTGTATCTCTATCTCAAGGATAACATTTTTACCTGCATCGAGCTGCTCCTCGACATAAGCTTTAGGTGTACCGTAGTAGTTTCCTACATACTGTGCATACTCTAAAAGTCCGTCCTCCTCGATCATTTCTTCAAATTTTTCAGTAGATATAAAGAAATATTCCCGTCCATGCTCTTCTCCCGGTCTTGGATCTCTGGTCGTAGCCGAAATGGAAAGTGCATAATCCTCTCCATGCTTTGCCATGAGTTCCTTCATAATGGTTCCCTTGCCGGAACCGGAAAAGCCGGAAAATACAACTAGCTTTCCTTTATTACTCATCATACTCTCCTGTTCATTGTTACTGTATGTGCCTATCAGAGGCACCAGAAATCTATAACTTTTAAAATTACTACTCAATATTCTGGATCTGCTCTCTGACTTTTTCAATATCAGTTTTTAAGCTGATTCCTGTATCCGAAATCTTTAGATCATTTGATTTAGAAAGGATAGTATTGGCCTCTCTGTTCATCTCCTGTGCGATGAAGTCAAGTTTTCTTCCCACACTGCCACCTGCATTTAATGTGTCCTTTACCGATAGTATATGGCTTTTAAGTCTTACCGTCTCCTCATCGACACATATCTTGTCAGCAAATATTGTAACCTCCTGTGCTATTCTTGCATCATCAAGCTGTTTGTCCTGTAACAACTCTCTAAGCTTTTCTTCAAGACGCACACGATAGTCACGCATAATCTCAGGTGAACGTTCCTCAATAAAATCAACATATGATACCATATTATCAAGTTTTTCGCAAAGGTCATTTTTAAGATTTTCCCCTTCACGTATCCTGCTCTCAACAAACTGCTCAAACGCACCTCTTAAGGCTTTTTCAAGACCATTCCAGAGCTGTTCCTCATCAATAGGCTGTTCTTCCATAACCAAAACATCTGGATATCTTGAAAGTGTACTGACTCTTATATCATTCTCTAATTCGAACTCATCAGCCATCTGATTAAGATATTTAAGATACTGTGCCGCAAGTGTGCTGTTATATTGTAAAGCAAAATTATTCTCAGTAAAATCTTCATATGTGATGTATATATCCACTTTACCGCGCTCTATATACTCTTTTAAAAGAGTTCTGATTGAACTTTCAAAAAAATTAAGCTTTTTTGGCATCTTGATATTCACATCAAGGTATCTGTGATTTACTGATTTTACCTCAACTGTAAATTTACGGCTTTCGTCTGCGTACTCGCATCTGCCAAAGCCTGTCATACTTTTTATCATTTTATTTCCTTTCACGCAAATACGAAAGTATCTGCACATAGATAAACTTATTATATATCTCCTTGAGATTTTCGTCAAATATATTTATAATAAACTTGCAAACATTTTTGATTGGAGGAATATCATGGCTTTAGACGGAATAGTCATTTCAAATATAGTAGCTGAATTAAACAGCACCATCCATAACGCAAGGATCAGTAAGATCGCACAGCCAGAAACTGACGAACTTTTGCTAACATTAAAAAGCAATCAGGGTTCGTACAGGCTTGCGATGTCCGCAAGTGCTTCACTGCCCTTTATATATCTGACGGACAACAACAAACCAAGTCCTCTTACGGCACCTACCTTTTGCATGGTACTGCGAAAGCACATCGCAAACGGCAGGATCACAAGGATCTATCAGCCTCACATGGAAAGGATCATCAATTTTGAGATCGAACATTTAAACGAGATGGGCGATCTGTGTCAGAAAACGCTCATCATCGAGCTTATGGGTAAACACTCAAATATCATATTTACGGATGCAGACGGCACTATCATTGACAGCATAAAAAGAATACCGGCATCCTTAAGCTCCGTGCGTGAGGTGCTTCCCGGCAGACAGTACACCATCCCTGCCACACAGGAGGACAAATACGATCCTTTAGCTGTTGACGCAGCAGGCTTTACGGATATCGTATCACAAAAACCTCTTTCTGTATCAAAAGCTATATACTCATCATTTTCCGGCATAAGCCCTCTTGTGGCATGCGAGATAGCCCACAGGGCAGGACTTGACGCTGATTCGCCGGTTGCAGCCTACTCATCAGATGAGCTTTTGCATCTGGCATCCAATTTTATCTGGATGATGGACGATATTAAAAATGGAAATTTTGCCCCGAATATCGTAAGAGACGGCAGTGAGCCAAAAGAATTTTCATCCGTAGAACTGACTCAGTACAATGATCTTTCGGTCACAAAATATGACTCCATCTCTCAGGTTTTGGAGCTTTACTATTCCGAGAGAAATATCTACACAAGGATCCGTCAGAAATCCTCCGACTTAAGAAAGCACGTAAACACGCTTCTCGAGCGCAACCAGAAGAAATATGTGCTCCAGATGAAACAGCTCAAGGACTCTGAAAAACGCGAAAAATACAAGGTCTACGGAGAGCTTATAAATGCTTTCGGCTATGGGCTTACCCCGGATGACAAGGTTCTTGAAGCAGCAAACTATTATGATGATAACAAGATCATAAAAATCCCTATCGATAATACAAAGACTCCTGCCGAGAATGCACAAAAATATTTTGATAAATACGGCAAAATGAAGCGAACCGCGGAAGCATTAAACGAACTCATTCAGGAGACAAAATCTCAGATAGACCATCTCGAATCCATCCAGAACTCGCTTGATATCGCACTATCTGCCGATGATCTTGTACAGATAAAAGACGAGCTTATCGAATACGGTTTTATCAAAAAAGGAAAAAGCAGCAAGAAGCAGAAGGTAAAGAGCAAGCCATTCCACTATGTATCATCCGATGGCTTTGATATGTATGTCGGCAAAAACAACTACCAGAATGATGATCTTACCTTTAAATTTGCTACCGGCAATGATTGGTGGTTCCATGCCAAGGGCATGCCGGGATCACACGTTATCGTAAAGTCAGAAAATAAAGAACTACCCGACCGCACCTTTGAGGAGGCTGGAAAGCTTGCAGGCTACTATTCGAAAGGCAAAAATGCCGACAAAGTGGAGATTGATTATCTGCAGAAGAAAAATGTCAAAAAGCCAAACGGCAGTGCCCCAGGCTTTGTAATATATTATACAAACTATTCTCTTACCATACATCCTGATATCACAGATATAACTCAGGTCGAATAGTAATTGTGATCTTTACTATAATTACAAACCATAAAAGCGGATGAACTACAAATTCATCCGCTTTAACTGTTCTCTTGCAAACTGTTCCATTTTTTTCTTGAGTAAATGGTGTTCTTCCATGCCAAGCTCCGGATCTTCTTCTAACACTTCATCCACCATCTCTGAAGCCTCTTTTAGCACATCACTGTCCTGATATATGTCTGCCAGTGCAAATGTCAAATCTCCGCTCTGCCTTATACCGAAGAAATCTCCCGGTCCGCGGAGCTTTAAGTCCTCACTTGCGATATAAAATCCATCGTTTGACTTATTAAGTATCTCAAGTCTTTTCTGTGCCTTTTTCGAGTTTGATGAGTTGATAAAAATACAATATGACTGCGCATCGCCTCGTCCGACACGGCCTCGGAGCTGATGAAGCTGTGCAAGACCAAATCTGTCAGCGTTTTCTATCATCATAACAGTGGCATTTGGCACGTTTACGCCTACCTCGACCACGGTAGTTGAGACTAACACCTGTGATTCATTCTTCGCAAATCTCGTCATCACTTCATCCTTTAATTTGCTTTTCATCTTGCCGTTAAGCATGTCCACCTTTATATCATCCGGCAGAGCCGCCCTTAGTCTGGCGGCATAGTCGGTCACGTTCTCCCCCTCGGAGTTTTCCGTTTCCTCTACCAGTGGACAGATCACATATGCCTGATGACCTTTTTTTACCTGATCCTCGATAAAGCTGTATGCCTTTGGTCTGTAGGCAGTATTTACTACACAGTTTTTGATCGGCAGACGCTTTGCCGGGACTTCATTTATGACAGAAATATCCATATCGCCATATATAATTATCGCCAGAGTCCTCGGTATAGGAGTGGCACTCATCACAAGAATGTGTGGTTTTGCGCCTTTATCTGAAAATGTCTCCCTCTGCTTCACACCGAATCTGTGCTGTTCGTCCGTGATGACAAGTGCGAGGTTTTCAAAATCTGCTTTCTCCTGTATAAGGGCATGCGTACCTATGATAAGCGCATTTTTTTCCGTCTTCATGCGCTCATAAGCCATGCGCTTCTGCTTTACGGTCATAGATCCTGTAAGCAGTATCACAGGGCATTCCAGTCCAAACTGCTCCACCAGAGAGCAGAATGTCTCATAGTGCTGATTTGCAAGCACCTCTGTCGGTGCCATGATAGCCGACTGATAGCCGCATTTTGATGTCCATGCCATAAGAAGAAACGCTACAATGGTCTTTCCCGAGCCTACATCCCCCTGTATAAGACGCTGCATGACATACGGACTTTGCATATCGTTTTCTATCTCACTTATAGTATTTTGTTGTGCTTTGGTCAGTTCATACGGCAGTTTTTCTATCAGCCCGTCTATAAATTCAGGCTCAGCAAACATAAAACCGTTACTATCCTTCTGTTGTCTCTTGTTCTGATATCTCATTCCCATGATAAACAGGAAAAACTCATCAAATACCAACCTACGCCTCGCCTCTATGAGTGCATCAAAATCATCTGGGAAATGTATCTGCTTCATGGCATAATTGTACTCACAAAAGCCATATGTACCGCGTATCTTTGACGGCAGATAATCCCCTAACAGTCTGTCGTTTGCAAGAGTTTCTTTTACAGTCTTTACGATAAGATTGTTAGTAATGCCGCTTGTGATTGAATAGACTGGCTGCAGTGTATCCCTTATCGCCTCATACTTTTCCACCTCGTAAACTACAGGCTGTTCCATGACATACTTACCGCTCTTTGGCTTTATCCTGCCGTAAAATATCAGATGCCTGCCTTGCGAAAGCTGTGCCTTAAGATACGGCATCCGATACCATATGAGCTGTATCATATGTCCGGGCGAGCCTATATCCTGCAAGGTTATCTGCATCCTGCCGGTGTTTTTCACGAGCGGAGCCCTTCTTATCACCGCATGCATGGCATAATCCTGACTTTCATTTACATTATTCAGTTCATCTATATCCGTGATTTCCGGAAATTTTACATAATTTCGGGGAAAATGAAGGAGTATATCACCAACGGTGTATACTCCCATTTTAGCAAATGATTTCTGTGTTTTCTCCCCGATTCCTTTTATCTCGGTGATCGGTGAAGTAATATTCATATCTGTTCCTGTTAAAGTGTATTATTTAAAATACGCATGGCTTAAACTCGCTTATTCTACTGAGATCACATAGTAGTAGATCGGCTGTCCGCCATCATTGATCTCAACCTCAAGATCAGGATATTTTTCCTCTATAACAGACGCGATCTCCTCAGCAGATGCCTCATCAGAATCGCTTCCGAAATAAATGCTTACAATAGCAGAGTCCTCATCCACCATGGCATCTATCATCTCAAGAGTAGTCTCTTTTAAGTCTTTTCCGACTGCAAGAATGCTCTTGTCTCCGATTCCCATGAAATCATCCTGTTTAATAGTCTTTCCATCTATCTCTGTGTCACGTACAGCGTATGTTACCTGCCCCGTCTTTACATTCTCTATCTCAGCCATCATCTGATCCTTATTCTCCTTTGCGGAATAATCAGGAATATAATTAACAAGGGCTGTGATACCTTGCGGGATAGTCTTTGTAGGGATAACTATGATATTCTTATCCTCCACAAGCGAGACTGCCTGGTTGGCTGCCATTATGATATTTTTGTTATTTGGAAGAATGAAGATATTCTTTGCATTGACCTGGTCGATTGCATTGAGCATATCCTCTGTACTAGGGTTCATGGTCTGACCACCTTCGATGATATAGTCAACTCCAAGCCCCTTAAACACTTCATTCATCCCTGCTCCGATGGAAACTGAGATAAATCCCATCTCTTTTGCAGGCTCTGCCGGTTTAGCGGCTGCTTCTTTCTCTTTTTGCTGCTGTGCTAGCTTTTCAGATTCTTTAATAAGCTTTTCCTGATGCTCCTCACGCATATTGTCTATCTTGATCTTGCTGAGTGATCCAAAAGTAAGTGCTTTCTGTAATGCAAGCCCCGGGTCGTTTGTATGTACGTGAGTCTTTACAATCTCATCATCAGCAACAACGACTATAGAATCACCTATTGACTCTAAAAATCCCTTGTAAGCATGCTCTTCCTTTTCTGACATAGGAGCATTGAGCACGATAATAAACTCTGTGCAGTAACCGAATTTGATCTCGGCCTCTGTCTGGGCGCTGATCTTTGCAGGTGTAGAGTCGCTCTGTCCACCATCGATGGTATAGTCGATCTCTTTTCCTGTAAGTGCATCAAACGCACCCTTTAATACCTGTACGAGTCCCTGTCCGCCTGAATCTACAACGCCTGCCTGTTTTAATACAGGAAGCATCTCAGGTGTCTGGTCAAGTACATACTCTGCATGCTTTATGACCTCGTCTGCAAATACAACGATATCCTCTGTATCATCAGAAAGTTCTAATGCTTTGTCAGCCGCTCCTTTTGCTACTGTAAGGATAGTACCCTCCTTAGGCTTCATTACAGCTTTGTAAGCTGTCTCTACAGCCTTCTGAAAAGCCTCACTTAGAATAGTAACATCTACTTCATCATACTCTTTGATAACCTTGCAAAATCCCCTAAAAAGCTGTGAAAGAATAACCCCCGAGTTTCCTCTTGCGCCCCTGAGAGAGCCAGAAGAAATAGCCTTTGCAAGTGCTGCCATGGTAGGATTCTCGAGTGAACTTACCTCTTTAGCTGCTGACATGATAGTCATAGACATATTGGTACCTGTGTCACCGTCTGGAACAGGGAACACGTTAAGTTCGTTTATCCAGTCTTTTTTTGAGTCAAGATTCTTAGCTCCGGCAAGAAACATTCTTGCCAAAAGTTCTGAATTAATGCTTGTGATTTCCACTTTTTGTAATCCTCCTTAATCAATTACCCTTACGCCCTCTACGTAAATATTGATTTTCTCAATTTTCATTCCTGTAAAAGATTCAACCTTGTATTTTACTGTCTCGATAAGATTATCTGAAACAGTTCCGATTGAAATACCATATGCTACTATTACATGAAAATCAATCGTAATCTCATTATTCTCATCAACTTTTACGTTGATTCCGTGGTTAAGGTAGTCTCTCTTTAAAAGTTTTACAAGACCATCCTTCATGTTCACCGCCGCCATTCCTACGATTCCGAAGCACTCTACAGCAACTGAACCTGCATATGTTGCAATAACGTCTGTATCAATTAAAATTTGTCCATATTGGGTATCCATTTGTCCCTTCATAATACATACCTCCATCAAGTTGTGACGTAGCTAATGTTATTATACCTGTTTTTTTACAAAAAGCAAATATTTTTATATTTTATCCTTGCAATATGTTTTTTAATCTGATAGAATACATTTGTTGTGAGCTTATGTGTAATGTAAGCTTAGTGAAATGCAAGGAGGTGCAATATCATGGCAAAATGTGCAATTTGTGAAAAAGGTGTTCATTATGGAAATAATGTCAGCCATTCTCATAGAAGATCAAATCATGTTTGGAAATCAAACATTAAAAAGGTTTCTTGCAAAGTTAACGGAGTTCCACAGAAGTTATATGTATGTACTTCATGTTTAAAATCCGGCAAAGTCGAGAGAGCTTAGTCTTTAATTTTGAATCTTTTGAATTTTAAAAGGACATCCGTTTGGATGTCCTTTATTATTGTCTTTATTTATCAGTATCATCTGATTTTGAATCGTCAATATCAATATCATCAAGATTCAGATCTTCTTCTGAATCACCCTTTGATGTAAAACGGCTTATCACATCAGGTACCATATCGAGTATCTTTGTCATTCCATCCTGATTTTTTACATTTACAAGCTTTGTCTTTCCATTCTGAATGACAAGCACTGCGCTCGGCTGTATCTTACCACCCATACCGCCGGCACCATTGTTTTTCTTTTCTCCGGAAAATGCTCCGGCAGCCACTCCAAATGACACATCAACAAGAGGTAATATAATTGTATCACCTATATGAATCGCATCACCAACTACAGTTTTTGTAGTTATAAAGCTGTCCATACCTTTAAAAAGTGACTCCACCGTGTTGTTAAAACTATTATCTGCCATATCTGCTTCCTCCTATCATCTAATCTTATTATATAATCTGCGACAGTTTTTATCAAATAAAATCCTAAGTAGTGCAGCAATTATACTAACCGTAAATATCCGCCCCTGAATCTTAAAATTTCCTTTTGCAAATGCATTATCACTCTCAAAATCCGGTGTGATCTGCCATCTGTTTGTATAACCTATCGGAAACATTGCTATTAAACCAAGCAATATACCCGTTGTATCCGGCTCTCCTGTAGAAAATTCTGCTGTAAGCGCAAGTTTTTTCGGACATGTTCTCTTTAAAATGAGAAACAGCTCATTCTTCAAGTGTCCTATCGCTGCCTTGTTTTTCTTATCCGAATACAACTTTTGAAATTTTTTTATTGCACGATTGAGTTTACTAATAATGCTATCACTGTGTTTTTTCTTAGTATGTCCCGACTTTTTGCATTTTTCTTTTTTCTGAGTGTTGTCTGTATCAGGACTTTCTTTCCCGGAATCGCTCGTCTCTATGACATCCTCTTTGCGATCAACTTCTTTTCTGTCATGATCTATACTGTCATGCACAAAACTATCTGCTTTATATTCTTTTTCACTTTCTGTGTCATTATATTCTTCAAAAAGCTTTCGTTTTATGAATGCTATGCGGTAATATGCATCCAGTTCCTTATCATAGCACAGCCTAAAAGCAAAGATGTGTAAAAACCAGCTTGCACGGATATCCGCATGTATATCCGTATTGTCAAAGTTGCCGCTTCCCCAATACCTAAGTGGCACGAAAAGCACTGACAATATCATAAAAAGAGCAAGTCCAAGCAGGATGAGAAGTATAATGCCTATGACTTTTAATATAGTAAATATCATCCCATCATATTCCTCCGTCCATCCTTAAGATATGCATACACATCAGTACCGCCTGTATTGTTATAGGTCTCCTCCACGATCTGTGCCACCAGCTCAACTGCTTCGTCATAGTTTCCTGCTATTCCAATTATGTGCAGATCTTTTTGGGGATATCCCTTTTGCAACAACTCTCTTGTTGGTATCATATCAAGCAGATTGTCACTGTTTGACGGAAATGTAATCACATATGTGCAAAGCATTCCCGCATTGTGTTCTACTTTCCACTTAATCTTTTTTATTTTTCCGGTAACAGACTCGCCTATAAATAAATCCTTATACCATTTCATTCCAAAACCTCAAAAAGCAGTTTGTATAAAACTGCTTTTTAAAAATACTTGTGTGTTCCCCATAAATTACTCTTTTTAAGATCCAAATATTCATTGTATGCTTTCTCAAGCATCTGCTTTTCGTTTGCAAACTTCAAAAGATGATATGCCTCATGAAACTTGTAATATCCCGAATCCACAAAATACTCTTCTCTTTGCGGTTTACTATAATAACTTTCGCCCATCATAAGATACCAATGAACATCTTTCTCCACGATATCCTCCGGAACAGTAAATGTATAGTGGCTCTTTCCAACATATTGAATTATCGTCGCATTTGCACCGGTTTCCTCTTTCACTTCTCGGATCGCAGTGTCTTTATACTCTTCTCCAGGCTCTACCGTCCCCTTTGGGAGAACCCATCCTTCGTACTTGTTCCTGTAATTCTTATATAAGAGCAATATCTTACCACGAAAGATTACCACACCGCCACAGCTCGTTGCTTCTATCATTGCAATTCCTCCAAGTGTGGTTTCGTAACTGTTTTAAACATTCGCAGCCACGTTTTTCTAACATTAGAAATAGTATAACCTACTTTTAGTAAAAGTGCAATTATTCATTGAAATAAGTATCAAATACTGCCTTGGCAACAGGAACAGCATACGTACTTCCGGCACCGGAATCTTCAACAATAACAGCAATTGCAAGATCTTCATAACCGTCTTTTTTGGCATATCCCACAAACCAGGCATTTGTCTGGTCTGTCGAATCAGAAACCTGTGCTGTTCCTGTCTTTCCGAAGGCATCATAACTTTGTCCCGAAAGCTTTGAACCGGTGCCCTCTGATACGACCGCACTCATAAGATTTTCCAGCATATCTGCCTGATCCTTTGAAAGCAGAGTCTTATTTTTTACTGGTTCATTCTGATCAACCACCACCCCGCTGGCATTCTCTGTATGATCCACGATATACGGTGTCATAAGTGTACCGCCATTGCATATCGCTCCGGCAACCATACACATATGAAGAGGTGACACCAATGTATTGCCCTGTCCGATAGTAGTCTCCATTGTAAGCGAAGTCGAGGCACTGTTATCAAGCGAAAATGTGCTCTTTTTAGAATCAAATGCTATTGGCAGATCCTTGTTAAATAGCATCTTGTCACACAAACTTTTTAGGCTGTCATTGTCAATCGAAAGACCAATATTTGCAAAGGATGAATTGCATGAATTGGCAAAAGATGCGGTAAAATCCTCCTTACCATGAGATTTGTTACCTGCGCAGTGTATTGTTGAGCCACCTACAGTTATCTGACTGTCACAATCAAAACTGTAATCATTATAAGTGTCAGGATTTTCATTATAATATTCCAAAGCAGTAAATATCTTAAATACCGATCCCGGTGCATACTGTCCCTGCGTAGCCCTGTTGTATAGTGCTGTGCTTCCTTCGCTATTTACGCTCTCCCAGTCAGCCGCTATCGTATTTGGATCATAATCCGGCTTTGATACCATAACAGCAATCTTACCTGTGGACGGTTCTATCGCAATAACAGCTCCATCAAAATCATCTAAAGCCTTATATGCAGCTACCTGAGCTTCATAATCAAGCGTAGTCACCACATTGTCACCAACATTTTTATTACCGCTTATATCATTTATGATCTGGTCGAGGAAAAATTCATGTGAGCGAAGCAGTGAAAAATTTTCCTGTTTTTCAATTCCGGCTTTTCCATTTACTGCATATCCTACTGCATGTGCAAAAATACGACCATCAGGATATACTCTTGTCTCTGATTTATCTGATACAACATCAGTCCTTGCAATGACATTCCCCTCTTCTGTCTTTATCTCTCCTCTTACGACATTTTTGGAGAAAAGATCCTGAAGCGAATTGTAAGGACTGTTTATAAACTCATCGCTCTTTACAAACTGAAAATACAGAAAATATCCAATCATAGCAACGAATATAAGTAAAAAGAAATATGTTATGACTGCATACTCCCTATTTCTGTGGCGTTTTGCTTTTTTTGCCTGCTGTTGCTGTAGTTTTTGCTCCTGTTCCTGTCTGACTGTGTTTTTTTGCGATTTTTGTATTCTCTTTTGTCTTGTAACTTTTTCGTCTCTTGTCATCTATGTTACTCCTTTTTACAGTTGATGCCTGCATAATATACATACCCTGTATCATTCCAAAAATGATCATTGTCGAAAGTAGTGAGCTTCCACCGTAGCTTACAAGCGGAAGTGTAACACCCGTCATAGGTATGAATTTGGTCGTTCCTCCGATCGTAAGAAATACTTGCAGCGCATAGACACTGCCAAGTCCCAGTGCCACAAATTTATAAAAATTATCCTTCATCTGCATCGAGAGATTAAATATCATAAGAAAACAGCTCACACATACCATAATAAGGCATATCGCAAAAATTCCACCCATTTCCTCAGAGATTGCAGCAATAATAAAATCCTTCGAGACAATCGGTATTTTCTCTGGCATTCCCTGCCCCAGACCAAAACCAAATAAACCGCCTGTGCCAATCGCAAAAAGTGACTGGCATACCTGATATCCCGCTTTATCGATGACAGAAAGTGGATCAAGCCATGCCACAACTCTGCTCTTTACATGTGAAAACAGATGATATCCTGCATAAAAAGCCAGTCCTAAAAAGCCTAGACCTCCTGCAAAAATATATAATTTTCTTGTAGCAGCATATATCATTACAAGATATGTAAAGAAATAAAGCAACGCTCCACCGAGGTCGTTAGACGCAACTAATATAAGAACAAATGCTGCAGAAACGCCACTTGTTAACGCAAGTTGCTTTAAATCTGTTGATTTATAGAGCATAGACGCTATAAAAAATACAAACAATATCTTTACAAACTCTGACGGTTGTATGGATATCCCGCCAAACGAAAGAGAAAGCTTTGCCCCCCTGCTGTAGGCACCTGCCACAAGTACCACTAAAAGTCCGAGTATTCCCACTCCTGCATATATCCAGGTATATTGTCTAAACTTTGAACCTTTTTGCATTATAAGTGGTATTATAAATGCCAATACAGTTCCCGCAACTACAAATACAAACTGCCTTAGTGCTTTATCAAATGATATTCTCGTAAGTATTATCATACCAATACAAAGAAGCATTATCATATTATTGAGCACAAGCTCCGATGCATTTTTATAAAACTTATGATATATCAGATATATAGCCTCAAACAATACCAGCTGCGCTATATAAAAGCCTATTATTTTTACATTCATTGATGTGACAAACAGTACCAGAAATCCGTCTAAATGTATAAGAAACATATAAACTCTCTGAATTTTATATACATGTTTTTGTTTCTTTGGCTTATCAGGATACCTGAAAATATGGAAGCAGAAAAAAGTATATACAAGAAAAAGAATCATCATCATATACTTTGAAAGCTGCACAATCAAATGAACCATATTACTCTACTCCTCTTTTATAATGTCCGTTTGTAAACTCTGCCACATCACCGCTTAATACTTTTTTTATCTGTTTAGGCGTCTCTGTGGTAAAGCTGTATCTGAAATTATTAATTCCAACCCGCTTTAGCTGATCTATATATTTTTCAAGCATGGCAGGCAGTGAATTATATATCGTATTATAACATTCTTTGCAGTTATTACATACAGCAAATGATTTTTTGTATCTGTCGGTAATATATGTTATCTGCGGCTTTTTATCGCAGCCTGCTGTGTTTTTATGCACACACTGTGCTGACGTCATAAGCGGATAATAACCGTATACTATCATCTCGCTTTTAGCATTGTTTCTGTGTGCGATCTCTTTTGCATTCAGCTCAAGCGGCACTGTATCGCCATCCGCATCATGCTCGTAAAAAGCACTCTTTGCTATATCATTGTATGTATACATATTGTGATCGAGTACTGCTTTTTTCCCTGTAAAAAGTGTCTTTACAAGATAAAGCTGCTCGTAGTTTTTAACCACAAATCCGTCAAACGGCAGTTCACCCAGCTTATCGGAAATTTCCTTAAAATAATCGGACACATCTGCCCGAAATATCGTAGGAAGCAGCAGATACACTGACTTTTTCTTTGATTTAAGATACGTAAGATCCTTAGCAAAATCCTCTGTAAGAGTTTTCCTGTCATACATATCAAAATCAATATAATAATCACTGAACCGGTCACATTCCATAAGAACCTCAAGCTGTGCGTGGCTCATGCATGAGCATATCATTCTTTCTGTATGCTTCTCATTTCCGGCTGTAGCAATGCCATCCGAAACATGATCTCCATTTGAATTTGTATTTATATTTCCAATAACCGCCAGCTTGTCATCTGCGACATAGTGTGCATCATCCCTCATATGGTCTGCCAGCAGTTTTTCCGATAATCCGCTTAGTGCATCACGCCTTAATTTGTTTAAAGCTCCGTTTGGCACAAATACATTATCCCCGATATTTGTATCTATATCAGAAAAAACAAACGGTGTATCACCTGTCTTTTTAATTCTTTCTACGGCTGCTTCTTTATCAAGCGGAGCTTTAAGGGCTGCGCTGACAGGATCTATTAAAGCCTCATATGACACCTCACCGGCATTTACGCAAAGTGTGCCCGGCTGTCCTTCGATAAGGCAAAGCTTACCTGTTACAGGTATCTTCTGCGGTGAAACCGCTGTATCTTTTGCCGTTGACTCAAAGTTCGGCTTAACATATGTCACCATATCCGATCCGTTGTGCTCATAATAATATCTGTCGGTAAAGCCACAACGGTTTCCAAGTTTTTTTACCTGTTCGTAATCGCTCTTTGTGACAGGCTCCATGCTGTCAATATACTTTCTGTAATAAGATACCACACCACAGGCATAGCCTATCTGCTTCATGCGTCCCTCGATCTTTAGAGAATAAACTCCCGCATCACGCAGATCTTTAAGGACTTTTATACCACACATATCCTTAAGGCTTAGTATGTAATCATCTTTTTTACCGCCCAAGGTATACGGCAGACGGCAGGGCTGTGCACATCTTCCCCTGTTTCCGCTCCTGCCTCCGAGTATACTGCTAAAAAGACACTGCCCTGAATATGAATAACACAAAGCGCCGTGTACGAAAGCTTCAAGTTCCATTCCGGTCTCATCGTGTATGCGCTTCATCTCTGAAAGCGATACCTCTCTTGCCATGACAACACGCGTCACACCAAACTGCTGTAAAAAGCGCACTCCGTCAGATCCTGTGACTGTCATCTGTGTACTCGTGTGTATCTCCATGGACGGAAACCACTCATGCACAGCCTTTACCACACCGAGATCCTGCACGATCACACCGTCAAGGCCTCTTTTATAAAATGGCAGCAGATAATCATACAATCTGCCAAATTCACTGTTCTTTATCAGTGTATTTACCGTAAGGTATACCTTTACACCCCTTAGATGAGCAAAGTCTATAGCCTCTATCATTTCCTCTTCATCAAAATTATTGGCATATGCCCTTGCTCCAAACATGCTGCCACCCACATATACGGCATCAGCCCCGCTTTCTATGACCCCCTTAAAAATCTCAAGGCTGCCTGCTGGAGCCAGTAGTTCAAAATCTTTATTTCTCATATATATTGTTTCCTCAAAACTGTAATCTGACGTAACTAAAAAATTGCCAAGCAATAAAAATCTATTTTCCGTATAAAATTACAACATAATTTCCTACACAGTAAAAAAGGAACAGCAATTGCTAACCGTTCCCTTAATTTTCATTACTAATTTTCTAATTTTTGGATATTTCTTTTTCATCTTTCTTGTCAGGTCTTTTTCCATCAAGAAGTGATTCCTCGAGCGTTGCCTCAAGTCTTGCCTTATTAAGAAGCAATTCTTTGTTTTGTGCCTCAAGCTCTTTTACGCTTGCCTCAGCAGTCTCTGTTTTTACCTGATTAGAAATAAGATCATGTTTAAGATCATATATTTCCTTTTCTTTTTGCTCGATATCTCCTTCAAGCTTCTCAACAAGTGATTTTGCCTTGAAATAATCATCAGCAATATTTAACTGGATAAGAGTGCTTTTCATATTAAGCGGAAGATGTTTGTAGTCATCTATTGCATCAAATTCTGCTATCTTGCTGTTTATGTATGCCGCCACTTTCTGAAGATATTCCTCACCTTCATATCCTGATAAGGTATATACTTTGCCATCTATTACCACTTCGGCACTTGTTTTTGCAGACATTTCCCATCCTCCGTTTATATTAAACACTATTTATTACATTATATCCATATGTGTCACAAATTGCAACCTGTTACTTCTCTGGTCTTTGCCTCTTAAAATGTTCAAAGGCAAGATCTGTAGCCACTCGTCCTTTCGGTGTACGGTTTATAAAACCATTTTTTACCAGATATGGCTCGTATACATCTTCTATAGTACCAGCATCCTCGCCTATGGCTGCCGCTAAAGTATCAAGACCTACCGGACCCCCTGCGAATTTGTCTATGATAGTAAGCAGTATATTTCTGTCATTTAGATCAAGCCCATACTTATCTACCTCTAGCAGATCAAGTGCAAAACTTGCAACCTCATAAGTGATTTTTCCTTCGTATTTAACCTGTGCAAAGTCTCTTACTCTCTTTAAAAGCCTGTTTGCAAGACGCGGTGTACCTCTGGATCTTCGTGCCATCTCGTATGCACCTTTTTCGTCTATCTCCACACCAAGGACCGAAGCCGAATTGATGATGATCTGTTCTAGCTCATCTACTGCATAATACTCCATGTGATTTACGACACCAAATCTGTCACGAAGCGGTGCCGAGAGCATGCCTGCGCGGGTTGTTGCTCCTACGAGAGTAAACTTTGGAAGATTAAATCTAATGGATTTAGCTGACTCGCCTTTTCCTATCATGATATCTATTGCATAATCCTCCATGGCAGGATAAAGTACTTCCTCCACCTGTCGGTTTAATCTGTGAATCTCATCTACAAAGAGTAAATCTCCCTCAGACAGACCATTTAATATAGCAGCCATCTCTCCTGGTTTTCCTATTGCCGGACCTGATGTCACTTTTATCTTTGTGCCCATCTCGTTTGCTATGATACCTGCCAGTGTTGTCTTTCCAAGTCCCGGAGGACCATAAAAAAGCACATGATCAAGCGCCTCACCTCGCGATTTTGCTGCCTCTATATATATTTTTAAATTATCCTTTATCTTTTGCTGTCCGATGTAATCGTCAAAATACATGGGACGAAGGGATTTTTCTATTTTGATATCCTCTTCTTGCAATTGTGTGGAAATCACTCTTTTCACGCCACATTATCCATCCTGTCAATTAATCTAATAGCTCAAAAATTCACAATATCAACCCATATTTTTAAGAGCAAGTTTAAGCACATCCTCTACATCCATATCATCTGTTATCTCCACCTTTGATACAGCCTTAAGGCTCTCTGTGGATGAATAACCAAGTGCATTGAGAGCCATAACAGCATCGTTTTTAACTGTACTATTCATCGCAGGAACTGCTCCCGAAGTCTGATTTTCAAGTTTCTTCTCAAAAGCATCCTCGAGCGAAAGCTTATCCTTTAAATCTATGATGACTCTCTGTGCAGTCTTTGCGCCCACTCCTGGTGCTTTTGATATAGATTTTGCATCTCCTGAGAGTATCGCAAATCTAAGGTCATCTGCCGAAAGTGTGGAAAGAATCGCAAGTCCGCCCTTCGGGCCGATACCACTTACTGTAATGAGCATTTTAAAGATTTCAAGATCATCTTTGCTCAAAAATCCGTACAGTATCATAGCATCTTCCCTGACACACAGATATGTATATATTTTTACATCTTCACCCTCATCAGGCAGATAGTCAAAATACTGTGTCGGAACAAATATATTGTACCCTATTCCGGCAGTTTCAACGACTATACTGTCTATATTTTTTTCTGTAAGTTCGCCCTTTATGTACGAATACATATTTCCTCCTACATAATATACATTTTCTTATAAAATTTATTAGTGAAAACTAAATCTATTTTCTACTCGTATGAGTATCTCTTCCGATACTACTCCTATTACAAGTCCGGTAATCGTGCCTGCCACGAGAAGTACCGGCACATAATATGCTACGCTGTATGTGGACAGAACAATTGACGCCACGATTATCTGACCGATATTGTGACTTATTCCTCCTATCACGCTGATGGATACTACTTTAAATTTTTTAGTTTTCTTAAGCAGAAGCATTGCAAAGAAGCTTAGGATGCATCCTGCCAGTGAATATATGATACTGAATGCACTGCCGAACATAAACCCAGATAATATAGCACGAAGTACGCATAATGCAAACGTCTCTATTGGTGAGGCAATATATAACATCAACACCGTAACAATATTGGTAAGTCCAAGCTTCACTCCCGGTATCCCCACAGATATCGGTATAAGTGACTCAACATAGCTTAGTATAAGAGCAAGTGCCATAAATACACCTAAATATGCAATTCTTTTTGTCTTCATATATATTAGCTTTCCTGTATTATTAAATTTCAACTTATCATTTAGATATAGAATCAATATCTGACTCTTCACTCGAGATAACGGTAACTACGACCTTATTTGGAAGGCAGATTATAGATTCTTTTTCTTTAGAGATGGCTCTTTGATTCACGCACAAACGATCCGGACAGTCAGCTGATATCATATCTGCTTTTCCACCGCTTATCAAAAGTGTATCTGTCACATTTCCATCATCATCCTTTATCTCTATCGTATTCTCCTTTGACAGTGAATACGTGCCATATATACTGCCATCCACAGTCACCTGCACTCTTGCACCATCTGCCACGCCAGTCCTCCACGCAAAAAGCATGATAACCCCTGCTGCAAGTAACACTGATATAAGAATGATGTCATTTTTGCCAAAACGATTACGCATCAGCTTCTATCTCTCCCATATAATAAAATCCTTTGCACTCATCAAGCCTTACATTGTATATATTGCCTATCATATCCTGTGTGCCTGGGAAATGCACAATTGAGTTGTTATCAAGACGGCCTGTTATATAGCCTTCCTTCTGCTCATCCATCTCCTCTGCAAGTACAGGTAACACTTTTCCTTCATACTGCATTGCCTTTTCGGAAGATATAGTTTGAACTTCTTTAAGGAGTCTGTCAAAGCGGTCTTTTATTACTTCCTCCGGTACCTGATCCTCCATTGACGCTGCTCTTGTGCCTGTTCTCTTTGAATATATGAATGTAAATGCACTGTCGTATCTGACAGTCTTTACTACATCCATTGTTTCTTTAAAATCTTCTTCTGTCTCTCCCGGAAATCCGACAATAATATCTGTAGTAAGTGCGATATCAGGTATCTGTTCTCTTAAACGTCTTACCTCATCGAGATATTTTTCTTTATCATAACTTCTGTTCATGACCTTTAATATACGTGAGCTACCTGATTGTAAAGGAAGATGTAGATGCTTACATACCTTGTCGCACTCCTTCATTGCCAGGATAAGATCATCCGACAGATCCTTCGGATGTGAAGTCATGAAACGTATTCTCTTAAGTCCCTCGATCTTATTTACCTCACGGAGAAGCTCAGCAAAACTAACAGGATTGTCAAGATTCTTGCCGTATGAATTTACATTCTGTCCTAAGAGCATGATCTCACATACTCCGTCAGCCACAAGGCTTTCTATCTCTCTTATGATATCCTTTGGATCACGGCTTCTCTCCCTGCCTCTGACATATGGCACGATACAGTAGCTGCAGAAATTGTTGCAGCCGAACATGATATTTACACCGGATTTGAAAGAGAATTTTCTCTTTACAGGAAGATCCTCTACTATCTGGTCTGTATCCTTCCATATATCTATAACCTGTGAGCCTGACTCGAGATTGTTGCAGAGTATCTCGGCAAACTTGAATATATTGTGTGTACCGAATACGATATCTACGAATTTATAGTGTTTTCTGATATTTTCTACCACCTCAGGCTCCTGCATCATGCATCCGCACAGAGCGATCTTCATAAGTGGATTTTTCTTTTTGTAGTTCTGAAGGTATCCGAGTCTGCCGTATACCTTGTTGTTGGCATTCTCACGTACCGTACATGTATTGTATACAATAAAGTCTGAGTGCTCATCCGCTCCTTCAACGTAGCCTATATTTTCAAGTATTCCGACAAGCTTCTCTGAATCACGTGCATTCATTTGGCAACCAAATGTCTTTACAAAATATGTCAGTGGACGCCCTATCTCCTTTGAAAGTGCCTCGACATAGGCTTTTGCTTTCTCCATGTACTCATACTGTGTATTTGCTTCTAAATCTCTCATATAATTATTTACTCCCGTATCTGTCCGCTACCGTAAATGATATATTTGTAGCTTGTAAGTGCTTCAAGTCCCATAGGACCTCTAGCATGAAGCTTCTGTGTGCTGATACCTATTTCCGCACCGAAGCCAAATTCATTTCCGTCAGAAAACCTGGTAGATGCATTTACGTATACGCAGGCTGCATCTATCTCATTTAAGAATTTCTGCGCACTGTCATAATCGTTTGTAACGATAGACTCTGAATGTGATGTATTGTATTTGTTGATATGGTCTATAGCCTCATCTATGCTGTCAACTGTCTTTACAGACATGATATAGTCTAAGTACTCTGTACCCCAATCATCCTCTGTGGCAGCTGTAACATTGTCATATTTGTCAAGGATAGCCTGTGCTCTCTTATCACAGCGAAGCTGTACATGGTGCTCTTTTAACTTCTCATAAAGCACTGGCAAAAATTCATCTGCAATGGCACTGTGTACCACTATTGACTCACACGCATTGCAGACACTTATTCTCTGTGTCTTTGCATTGTTTATAATCTTTACAGCCATGTCAAAATCAGCATCCTTGTCTACATATACATGGCAGTTTCCTGTTCCGGTCTGGATAACAGGAATATTCGCATTTGCGACAACATTTTTTATAAGCCCAGCACCGCCTCTTGGGATGAGCACGTCAACATACTGATTCATCTTCATAAACGCATTTGTTGTCTCTCTATCTGTGGCCTCAATAAGCCCAAGTGCAGCTTCTGGTATATCATTATTCAAAAGAGCTTTCTTTAATGCTTTTACTATGACTATATTTGTGTTTATCGCGTCACTGCCCCCCTTTAGGATCACACAGTTTCCAGTTTTAAAACACAGTCCGAATGCATCTGATGTGACATTTGGTCTGGCTTCAAATATAATTCCAACCACGCCGATAGCTACTCTTCTTTTTCCGATAATGAGTCCGTTAGGACGCTTTGACATAGACATCACCTCACCTATAGGATCAGCAAGTTTTGATATCTGTCTTAGTCCATCTGCCATACCACACAATCTGTCATGATCAAGTGTAAGTCTGTCTATCATGCTCTTACTGATCATTTTTTCTTCGGCAGCGGCAACGTCTTTCTTGTTAGCTTCAAGTATCTCTTCCTCGCTCGCAATGAGATTGTCTGCGGCATCATTTAATACTTTATTTTTTATATCAGTGTCCAATGTTCCGATTTTTAATCTTGCATCATATGCGTCCGCACAAATCTTTTCTAGGTTTGTCATAAAAAACACCTCTCTTTTTTCTGTTACTACCCCATCTAGGGCAACATCATATGCATCTTCAAAGAATACGCCTGTAAGAAGCTGGAAGTCATATCCCATTCCTATTGCTTTTATATTCTCACGCATCCGGTCATTTGACAGATATCTGTCATAAAATCCTTTTCCGTAGCCAACTCTGTAGCCGGTATCCGAAAAGGCAAGTCCCGGCACTATCATAAGTGCCCTGCCACAGTCCGGCTCATATCTTTGGGTGATATCCGGCTCTGCTATGTTAAAAGCTCCTGTTGTAAGCTCATCTAAGCTCTTTACCAGGTAAAACTCCATTGTATCACCGCAGACTTTTGGAAAATAAATATTTTTTCTAAGACCTGACAGATATGTGTAATACTCTGTCGGATCAGCCTCACTTCTGATAGCTGAATATAGCAGGATATTCTGATAGCCCACATCCAGTGACAGCTCTTTTAATCGTCTGCATATATCATGGCTTTTTGACAGGCGCTCTTCGTACGTCAGGCTGTCTCTTTTTTGTTTCACGCTCTTACGAATTTTGCTTTTTGTTACCATATTTCTCGCCAAGGTTTTCTACTGATCCATCACTGTTTACCATATCTATATTATTCAGCTGGCTTCTTAGATTCTTCTTTACGCTGGCTATATACTCTTTTCGAAGGAGATCCTGCTCTTTTTTCTCTTCATCGGTAAGTCCCTCCGCCTGCGATTTTCTATATAATTCGTTTATTCTTTTTATCTTGTCCTCTGTCATTATCCTATACTCTCCAAAATGTAGTTGGCAAGCACAAAGTTTTTGTCCTCTGCCTTGTGGAACAGTGTTCCTGTATAATCATCATTCATAATGTCATAAAGTATGCCAATATTGCTTCCGTTTGCAATTATCATGTCAGTCCCTGAGTTTGTAGCAATCTTTGCAGCAATAAGTTTTGTAGCCATACCTCCTGTTCCAACATCGCTTCCTGTAGATGTTTTCGCCATCCCCATTATCTTTTCATCCAGCGTATCCACTTCTTTTATAAGTTTTGCTTCAGGATTATCATGCGGATCATCCGAATACAATCCGTCTATATCAGAAAGCAGTATCAGTAGATCTGCCTTTGTAAGTGATGCTACGATCGCTGAAAGTGTGTCATTGTCACCAAACTGCATCTCATATGTACTTACCGTATCATTCTCATTTACAATCGGTACGACATTGAGGCTGAAAAGTTCCTCAAATGTATTCATGGCATTTTTTCTTGCTACAGGATTGATGATCGTATTCTTTGTCATAAGTATCTGACCTGAATTCTGGTTGTATTCGCCAAAAAGTTTCTGATATGTCATCATAAGCTTGCCCTGTCCGACTGCCGCACATGCCTGCTTTATGGAAATATCGCTTGGTCTTTCCTTGAGTCCTATCGCATCACGACCTACCGCAATTGCTCCCGAACTTACCAGACACACATCAAGACCACTGTTCCTGTAATCGCATATCGATCTGACAAGACGCTCCATCTTAGAAAAATTAAGGCTTCCTGTCTGGGAATGTGTCAGTGATGACGACCCTATTTTTATTACAACTCTTTTGTAGTTATCCAAAAAACTCATTTTATCTACTCTGTCCCTTTTAATATATTGTGCCTAACACTTAAGGCATAAGCATACATTTAATACTGTACCATATATTCGCACAAATTACAAAATCATTTTTATGGCTGTCTCATTTTTATGATTTATGGTATTATATGATTAATCATAAATGAGGTGCAAAATATTAATGAAAAATAAAATAAGAAAATCAATAGCCTTGATACTTTTAGCAACACTGTCAGTTACTCTTCTATCATGTTGCAGCACATCAAATACATCCGATACGTCAGTCAAAAAAATCACAAAACAAGGCTTTTACTTTGATACGATAATACAGATCACGCTCTATGGCACGTCAGATGAATCCTATTTAGATGGATGTTTTAAACTGGCAAAAAAATACGAGGATATGTTTTCAAATACCATAGATACCAGCGAGGTAAGTAAAATAAATGCTTCTGCCGGTTCTAATGGTGTCGATGTATCCGATGATACTCTTGAACTTATAAAAAAGGGAATTGAATATGCAGAACTAAGCAACGGAAAATTCGACATCACAATAGGAAAACTTTCCGACATGTGGAACTTTTCAGAAATAGCCGAAAATTCCACATCTGATGATAATGAAGTAGATGCCTCTGTCATCCCCTCAGATGAAAGAATTCAAACAGAGCTTTCTCATGTGGATTATCACAATATACAGATAGATGGAAATAACGTGATGCTTAAAGATTCTGATTCAAAACTTGACTTAGGAGGCATTGCAAAAGGATTTATTGCCGACAAGATGAAAGAATATTTAAAGTCTAAAAACATCACCTCTGGCATTATCAATCTAGGTGGAAACGTTCTAACTATAGGAGAAAAGTCAGATGGCAGTGATTATACAGTTGGAATCCAGAAGCCTTTTGACGAAAGTGGTGATCCAATCTGTACAGTAAAGGTGAAGGATAAATCCATTGTAACTTCAGGCATTTACGAGCGTTATTACAAGGTAGACGGCAAAGTATATCATCATATTTTAGATACAGATACAGGATATCCTGTAGAAAACAACCTGTATTCCGTCACAATAATAAGCGATTCCTCCTGTGATGGCGATGCACTAAGCACTACCTGTTTTGCTCTAGGCATTGATAAAGCTAAAGAACTCATCAGCACGCTTTCAGGTGTCGATGCAATATTTGTGACAGCTGACTATGAAATCATAGCTACTTCTGATACCTACGAGGTAGACAAACCAGGCTCATGACTACTTAACAATTTCATAATTATCCATATGCATAGCAAAAGCTGCCATATATCAATACATCGATTGATATATGACAGCTTTTTTATTTCTAAAATCCAATATCCAGATATCTCTTAAAGAATGATCTTCTTTGGACACTTCTGTGCACAGATTCCGCAACCTGTACATTTTTCCTGATCGATATATGCGATATTGTCTACTACGTGAACCGCGTCTGATGGACAGTTCTTCTCGCAGAGATGACATCCGATACATCCAACAGAGCAGGCTTTCATAACGTCCTTGCCCTTGTCCTTAGAACTACATTTTACAGCATGTGCAGCATCGTAAGGAATGAGCTCTATAAGATGTTTTGGACATGCAGCCACACATTTACCACAGGCTTTACATGTAAGTGGATTTACTACTGCTATACCATCTACTACATGGATAGAATCGAAAGGACATGCCTTTACACAGCTTCCAAATCCAAGACATCCAAAGTTACAAGATTTTGGGCCACCGCCAGGTACAAATGCCATGGCTGTACAGTCCTCAATTCCTGAATAATCATAATCTGTATTTGCTTTATCACAGGTTCCGGCACATTTTACAAATGCGACCTTCTTTACTCCTGCTTCTACTTTTACACCCATAATCTCGCTGACTTTTGCAGCAACAGGATCTCCACCTACAGGACACTGTCCCACAGGTGCCTCACCCTTTGCGATTGCAGCAGCAAGACCAGAACATCCGGCATATCCACAACCACCACAGTTGTTTCCCGGAAGAACCTCAAGGATAGCTTCTTCTCTAGGGTCTACTTCTACTTTGAATTTTTCTCCTGAAATTCCGAGGAAAAATCCAAGAATTATACCGACAGCTCCAACTACAAGAGCTGCAATTATAATTGCAGTAACATTCATATCACTTTTCCTCCAATCCTATACAGAAACCATACCAGAGAATCCCATGAATGCGATAGCCATAAGACATGCTGTAAGAAGCACGATAGCTGTTCCCTGGAAAGGCTTTGGAATATCATTGTATTCAATTTTCTCACGTACACCTGCCATAAGTACGATGGCGATAAAGAAACCAACCGCTGTAGCGAATCCGTAAACAACGCTCTCAAGGATATTATATCCCTTTGTAACACTGTTAAGAGCTACACCGAGTACGGCACAGTTTGTTGTGATAAGCGGCAGATACACACCGAGCGACTGATAAAGAGGTGGCATCTGTTTCTTTAAGAACATCTCTACAAACTGAACGAGTGCTGCGATTACGAGAATGAACACGATAGTCTGTAAATATGAAAGGTCAAGCGGTGACAGTATAAAGTTGTAAATGAGCTGTGTAACAAATGTAGCGATAGTGATAACAAATATAACCGCTCCACCCATTCCGGCTGCTGTCTTTGTGTTCTTTGAAACACCAAGGAAAGGACAGATACCAAGGAACTGACTCAATACAACATTATTTACAATTGCGTATGCAACAGCAATAAGCATTAAATGTCCTAATGTACTCATTATTTATCCCCTCCTTCTGCAGCAGTCTGTGCTGTCTTTGCTGATGGACATGAAGCCCCACAATGTGCGCAGTCTCCCGCAAGACATCCAGCCGGCTCAGCAAGAGGTGTACCCTTTGCTTCCATCTTTTTACGGATAATATTCATGCCAGCAACCAAAAATCCCAATACAAGGAATGCTCCAGGCGCCATGATAAAGATTGTGATAGGTGTAAACCAATCACCGAAAATCTGTACGTTGAATGCAGTTCCTGCACCAAGGATCTCACGGATAAGTCCAATGATAGTAAGTCCCATTGTAAATCCAAGTCCCATTCCCATTCCATCGAAAATAGACTCAACTGGTGCATTCTTTGAAGCATAACTTTCCGCACGTCCGAGGATAATACAGTTTACTACTATAAGCGGAATGTATACACCAAGTGCTGATGAGAGACTTGGCAGATATGCCTGCATCAAAAACTGTACTACAGTAACAAGTGATGCGACTATAACTATGTATGCCGGCATACGCACTCCGTTTGGAATCACTTTTCTAAAAAGCGATATCAAAAGGTTCGAACATATAAGTACTACTGTTGTAGAAAGTCCCATTCCAAGACCGTTGATCGCTGATGATGTAACGGCAAGTGTAGGACACATACCAAGCATAAGTACAAATGTAGGATTCTCTTTTATGATACCATTATATAAACGTTCTACATATTTGTTCATTAATTTGCACCTCCCTGTAATTTATCCTGGAAGTAAACAATAGCTGCGTTGCATCCGTTTGCCATAGCTTTTGATGTGATTGTAGAACCTGTGATAGCCTCTATCTCATCATCCGAAGCAGGCGTAGTCTTTACAACGTTGAACTTCTCTACGTTTTTGCCCTGGAACTGCTCATAGAAATCAGCCTCCTCAGCTTTCATTCCAAGTCCCGGAGTCTCACTGATATCGGTTATTGAATATCCGTTTACAGTACCATCATTCTGGATACCTACAGAGAATGTGATACTTCCCTGGCTACCGTCTTTTGCTGTAACTGTAATAACATATCCTAATACTTCTTTATTTGAGTCAAGTGCAGTCTCAATATCATCAATAGTATCGCTGTATCCAGCATCTGCTACGATCTGGTCAGCCTCATCGGCGTCATAATCATATACCTCAAATGAATCTGCATCTTCAAACACTTCCTGATATGCAGCCTGTGCAGCTGCAAGATTAGCTTTTTCAATAGGGGCTGCCGTTATCTCATGAACTAGTGCCAGTATAAAGCCAAGTATAAGTGTAAAGGCAGTTAAAATCAAAGCGTCATGTACAATACGTTTATTCATTCTTCTTTGCCTCCTTTACCATACCGAAAGCTCTCGGAACAGTAGCTTTCTCAATAATAGGAACAAGAATGTTGCTTAAGATGATAGAGAATGAAACACCCTCTGCATTTGCACCGAAGCAACGGAAAATACCTGTCAGAAGTCCACAGCATATACCAAAAATAATCTTGCCCTTCGGTGTTATAGGCGATGTAACGTAGTCTGTAGCCATGAAAAATGCACCAAGCATAAGTCCACCACCGCAGAGCTGTGCAACAACATAGTTGATATCAAAACGTTGTGCTCCGAAGATAAACATAAATAATGCAAATGTGATAATGTATGAAGCAGGGATCTTTAGATCAATAACCCCAAGTAAGATCAGGATGATCGCACCGATAAGGATTGCGATAACAGATGTCTCACCTATAGTTCCTGCTGTTGTTCCGATAAGCATATCTCTTACATTTACACTTGATAATCCCTCATTTTTGATAAGTGCAAGAGGAGTTGCTCCTGTATATACATCTACTCCATTCTTTGTGACATTAAAATTTGTCATGTCGGCAGCAAATGCAATAAGGAGGAAACATCTTCCACCAAGTGCAGGGTTCATGAAGTTCTGTCCGAGTCCACCGAACATACACTTTACAATGATAATTGCAAATACTCCACCGATAACAGCTTCCCACCAAGGAAGTCCTACCGGAAGGTTAAGTGCTAAGAGAAGTCCTGTAACAACGGCGCTTAAATCTCCTACTGTATTCTTTTTCTTTACTATGTAATCAAATACCCACTCTGATGCCACGCATGAGGCTATGGTGATCAGAATAAGTAAAAGTGCTCTGAATCCAAAATTGTATATACCAAACAAACTGGTTGGAAGTAATGCTATGATAACATAAAGCATTATTCTGTCAGTGGAATCCTTAGCACGCACATGTGGTGATGACGAAACATGATATAAATCACTCACTATAATCCACCTCTTTCTTTATTTTTTGGCAGCCTGTTTTCTCTTTTCAGCGAGAACAAGCTTCTTCATAGTCTTGATTGGCTGTGCCACCTGTCTTCTTGAAGGACATGCAAATGTACAGCTTCCACACTCGATACACTCAAGTCCGTGCCACTGCTCAAACTCCTCCATCTGTCCGCGTGTACCGAATTTGGCAAGGCGGCTAGGAATAAGCTGCTCTGGACATGCCTCCACACAGCGTCCACAATTGATACATGCCAGTGGCTCAAATGCTGTAACTTCATCATGTGTAAAACAAAGTATTGATGAAGATGTCTTTGTAGTAGGAATGTCAAGACTAAACATCGCAAATCCCATCATAGGTCCACCTGATATTATCTTTTCAGGCTGTGTCTTAAATCCACCTGCGGCTTCAATAAGCTCCTGATATGATGTTCCGATACTATAAAGAATATTTGATGGATTAGTAACCGCATCACCTGTAACTGTAGAAATACGTTTCATAACAGGGATACCGTTCTTTACTGCATTGTATACAGCAATTATTGTCTCCACATTGTCAACGATACATCCGGCATCAGCAGGAAGCATCTTTGAATTTATGGCTCTGCCAGTTGTAGCAAAAATAAGTTGACGCTCACCACCCTGTGGATACTTTGTCATAAGAGGACAAACCTCAATACGTGGCTCATCCTTTGTAAGCTCTGTAAGTTTCTCGATACAGTCAGGCTTATTGTCCTCGATACCAAGAATTCCCTTAGCATTGTCGAAAAGCTTAAGAATAATCTTCATTCCCTCCACAAGCTCCTTAGGATTTTCGAGCATACGTCTGTAATCCGATGTAAGATATGGCTCACACTCGGCACAGTTAGCGATAACATACTCTATTTTCTCCGGTTCTTTCGGAGAAAGCTTTACATGAGTTGGGAAACCGGCACCACCCATTCCAACAACTCCGGCATTTTTAACTTTTTCGATAATCTCTTCTTTGGACAGTTTAGTAACGTCCTCTACCGCCTGATACTCAACCTCGTCAAAATTGCCATCGTTCTCGATGATGATGCTGTTTACCATGTCACCTACAGCAACACGACGCTTCTCAATTGCCTTTACTTTTCCTGATACGGAAGAATATATCGGAGATGATACAAATCCGCCCGCTTCTGCAATCATCTGTCCTTTGAGAACCGTGTCACCTACAGCAACAATAGGATTGGCTGGCGCTCCGATATGCTGTGATAACGGATATACCATGTCACCCTTGGGTAAAACTTCTTTAATCGGTACATCTTTTGATAGCTCTTTGCCATCATATGGATGCACACCGCCAATAAATGTTTTGATACCCATTTCTTGTGCCCCTCTTTCTTTAAAATTAATAATGCACAGCATGTACACATTATTTTTTATTATAACACGAATATTTTTTAGTTAAACATTATATTTTGTTCTTTTTTAAGTACTTTATGTTATAATGTTTATACAAATATTTCGGAATAGGATAGATAAAATGATAAATTTTCACAATGAAGAGATTTACATAAAAAAAAACAACTTTTCAGACAGTATTTTTAAGGAGAACACAGTATTTTTTGATATAGAAACAACCGGCTTCTCTCCTCTCAAATCAATCGTTTATATGATCGGCTGTGCCAGACGTGTAAAAAACCGCATAATAATAGATCAGTACTTTGCGGAATCTGTCGATGATGAAGAAACTATAACAAAGGCATTTACAGACAGTATAACTGACTGCGATACACTCATAAGCTTTAATGGGGTTGGCTTTGACATTCCTTTTTTGCGTGCCAAATGTCAGAAATTCAATATAGACGATCCGTTTGCCTGCAAAAATATCATAGATATATTTAAGGAGATCACTCCCATAAAGCCTCTTTTAGGACTTGAAAACTACAAGCAGAAAACCGTTGAACATTTCCTTTGCATAGAGTGCGAGGACAAATACACTGGCGGTGAGCTTATAAACGTATATTATGAGTATCTCGCCAGGCACTCAGACGAGCAGCTTAACCTGTTGCAGACTCACAATTATGAGGATGTACTCGGCATGGCTGAGCTTCTGCCTGTGCTTGCCTATAAAAAAGTGCTGTGCGATCTTTCCGATATCACGGATATTGCCGTATCACAGTTTACTGCATATGATGGTCAGTCCAAAAAGGAACTGGTCATCTCTTTTAGGAACAAATACACTGTTTCAAAGCCTCTTTCTGTACATAATAATGATTTTTATATCAACATAGGAACAGAAAAGACTTCTGTACGCATTGAGGTCTTTGAAGGTGAATTAAAGCATTTCTACAGCGATTATAAGAACTATTACTATCTCCCGAAGGAAGATATGGCTATACACAAAAGTGTAGCCACCTTCGTAGACAACCAGTATCGTGAAAGATGCAAAGCCTACAACTGCTATGTACGAAAATCTGGTGATTTTATCATCCAGCATGAGCCTATAATGAAGCCAGAATTTCGCTATGATATAAATGACAGACACAGCTACTTTTTACTGACCGATGATTTCATAAACGAAAAACAGATGGTCATATCATATGCAAAACATATAATAAACCATCTGTTCAAATTTTAATTTTATAACAGCTTAAGGCTTCTGGAAATAGAAGCTACTCAGTCTCTTAAATCCAATCTCTCTGTATGTTGTGATCTGTTCTGTGCTTCCGATAAACAAAATACCGTCTGATTTAAGTGAATTATAAAAATTCTTGTAGATCATATCCTTTGCCTCATCCGTAAAGTATATTACAACATTTCGGCACAGTATCAGATCATAATCCTTCTGATAAACATCCTTTAACAGATTATGCTCCTTAAATGTAACACATCTTTTTATTTCATCCGATATTTTGAACGAATCTCCAACCGGAGTAAAATATTTTCTTTTAAGATCTGCCGGCACATTTGCTATAGCCTTTGCATCATAAAGTCCGGCCTTTGCACTTGCAATAACCTGATCATCTATATCAGTGGCAAGTATTTTGATATTCGAAAGCGGAACATGCTTCGAAAAAGCCATAGCTAGTGAATATGGCTCATCTCCTGTCGAACACGCAGCACTCCAGATCTTTATCTGCCCCTTATTATGTTTTAATATCTCTGGTATGACA
>CAVICC010000001.1:91815-109856 GCA_963641405.1 bacterium
GGTATGACATCTTTGTCCATCAACCTCCACTGATCTGGATTTCTGTAAAATTCTGATACATTTATTGTTATAAAATTGATAAACTGCTTAAATTTTTCTTTGTCATTAGAAATAAGTTTTACATATTCTTCGTAGGACATTGTCATGTTTTTCTTTGCAAGCGTGTCTATCCGTCTACGCATCTGCTTTTCTTTATAATAATTAAGATCTATCTTTGTGAGCTTATATATCTCTTTCTTAAACCACTCATAATTATCAAACATAAAACCCTCCTAAATCCGATTGTTTATAAAGAATTTCCTATAAAGTAAAAAAGGCTGTCATATAAATGACAGCCTTAAATTCAATCGCAATATAGATTACTCGTTATCAGAAGCAACCTCATCAATATTTACATCTGCAGCATCTTCTCCATCATCCTCTGACTCAAGAAGTGCTTTCATGCTTAAGCTTATCTTCTTCTCATCCTCGTTGAACTCAACGATCTTAGCTTCTACTTCCTGACCGATCTTTAATACGTCAGAAGGTTTCTCAACATGATCTTTAGAGATCTGAGATACATGAAGAAGTGCATCAACACCAGGAGCAAGCTCTACGAATGCGCCGAAATCTGTCATTCTTGCAACTTTTCCTTTTACAATGTTGCCAGCTGCAAATTTCTCAGATGCTCCATTCCATGGATTTTCATCATCAAATTTCATTGATAACGCAATCTTTGTTCCGTTAATGCTCTTGATGAATACTCTTACAGTCTGTCCAACTGTAAATACCTTCTTTGGATTCTCAACTCTTCCCCAAGACATCTCAGAGATATGAAGTAATCCATCTACACCGCCAAGATCAACGAATGCACCGAAATCTGTAACATTCTTAACTGTTCCTTCGATAACATCTCCTTCTTTGATCTTGCTAAGTAACTCTTCCTGCTGTTTAGCTTTCTGCTCAACAAGTAATACTTTTCTGTTTCCAATGATACGTCTCTTTCTAGGATCAAACTCAGTGATAATAAACTCGATCTCCTGATCTTTGAATTTATTAAGATCCTTCTCAAAAGTATCTGATACAAGGCTTGCAGGGATGAATACTCTTGTCTCATCAACATTGACACATACACCACCAGCTAATACCTGTGTAACTTTTGCTTTTAAAACTTCCTGATTCTCGAAAGCTTCCTCAAGTCTCTTGCTGCCCTTTTCAGCCTGAAGACGTTTGTATGAAAGGATAACCTGTCCCTCACCATCGTTAAGCTTAACAACTTTTGCTTCCATTGTTTCGCCAACTTTGACAACAGTAGTAAGGTCTACATTTGGCTCGTTTGTGTACTCGCTACGTGTAATAATTCCGTCTGATTTGTATCCAATATTTAAGAAAATCTCGTCAGGTTTAACATCAATAACGGTACCTTCTACCACTTCTCCATTTCTTATAGTTTTAAAAGATTCTTCCAGCATTTGTTCAAAGCTCATTTCTGACATTCTTTGAAACCTCCTCAATGATATTATTTGGGGTTGAAGCCCCTGCTGTAATACCTACGTTATTGTTGGACCCGATTTTTGAATAATCCATTTCGCCACTTGTCTGTATATAGTAAGTATTTTTGCATTCTTTTTTACATATTTCAAATAGCTTCTGCGTATTAGAGCTGTTCCTGTCTCCGATGACTATCATGACATCTGCTCCCTGTGCAACTTTCTTTGCTTCGGTCTGTCTGACCTCCGTCGCATTACAGATTGTATTTAAAACAGTTATATCATAACCTTTTTTGTCAATAATTTCAACTATATCTTGAAATTTATTGTAGTTAAATGTAGTTTGGGACACAATACACAGCTTTTTTTCGCATTTATCAGAGAATTTTTCAGCATCTTCAATAGAATTTATGATTGTAACACGGCTTTCTTTAGATGCCCAGCCCTTTATTCCACAAACCTCAGGATGCTTTGGACTGCCGATTATTATTATATTATAGCCTCTGTTGCTATAATCCTCCACATATCTGTGTATCTTAGAAACAAAGGGACATGTGGCATTTAAAATATTAAATCCATTATTTTCTATTCGCTCGTACTCTGCTTTACTTATGCCATGCGAGCGGATGATCATAGCTCCTTTTTCGTATTTTTCAAGCTCATCCAGACTTTTTATCACGGTAACACCCTTTTGCTGCATATCCTTTACCACCTCATCATTGTGGATGATAGGCCCATAGGTGTATATCGGAGTATCGCCCTCTTTTATTGCCTCATATACCATGTTCACAGCTCTCGTGACGCCAAAGCAGAATCCTGCACTCTTTGCTATTGTAAGCTCTCCCATATTATGCCTCTCCTACAAGCTTTTTCATCCTGTCAACTACTTCTTCAATAGTCATGTCAGATGAATCTAAAAGTATCGCATCATCAGCCTGTTTAAGAGGCGATGTCTCTCTCGTCATATCCCTGCGATCTCTTTCTATGATGTCCTTTTCTATCGCATCTATATCACACTCGATACCTTTTGCTGTAAGTTCGTTAAATCTGCGTTGTGCACGTACCTTTGAGCTTGCTGTAAGAAAAATCTTCACATTGGCATCAGGAAGTACGACCGTACCGATATCCCTTCCATCCATCACGACATTTTCTTTTGCCGCAAGCTGTCTTTGCAGCTCCACAAGTTTTTCTCTTACTACAGGATACACGCTCGTAGCAGAAGCCATATTCCCAACTCTTTCCTCGCGGATAAATGCAGTAATATTCTCTCCGTTAAGGAGTACCTGCTGTTCACCGTTTTCATATGCTATCGATACATCCACACCGTCACAGAGCTTTGTGATAGTCTCTATATCGTCCTTATCCACGTTATTTTTAATAAAAAAATATGCCATCGCGCGATACATTGCGCCTGTATCGACATATATATATCCCAGATCCTTAGCAAGTTTCTTTGCTATCGTACTTTTTCCAGCTCCAGCCGGTCCATCTATTGCTATATTGTATTTCATGTATCCTCCTAACGGTTATCTTGTTACTATTCACACCTAACAGTGTGACATACAACGTCTGATCTTACATACTATGTATACTGCTACCCGCAAGATATCCGGTAGACCAGGCTATCTGCAGATTAAAACCTCCGGTATATGCATCCAGGTCAAGAACCTCTCCTGCAAAAAAAAGATTTTTTACTAATTTTGATTCCATAGTTGATGGATTTATTTCTTTAACCTTTATGCCACCTTTTGTAATGATTGCCTCATTCCAACCTCTTGGTCCGTTTAGTGTGACCGGAAGTTTTTTTAATAGCATAAGCAGATTATTTCTTTCCTCTTTAGAAATCTCGTTTACTTTTTTATCAGGATCTATGCCAGATAGTTCTATTATAACAGGGATTAGCTTTGCAGGCAAAAGTTTATTTATAGAGTTCTTAAACTGCTTATTTTTTGCTTCCTCAAATTCGCGCAATATGCGCTTGTCCAAAGCCTCCTGTGTAAGGGCCGGTTTTAAATCCATATACATAGTAAGCGGCTGTTTTATGAGGCTTTGCTTTATCGAAGCACTTGCCGATAAGATCATAGGTCCGCTTACTCCAAAATGTGTAAAAAGCATCTCTCCGAAATCCTCGTAGAGCTTCTTTTTGCCATTGTATATGGTTATCGCAGTATTTTTAAGAGACAATCCTTGCAATTCTTTTACCCAGGATTCTTTTACATTAAAGGGCACAAGTGACGGTGTGCACTCCGTAATAGTATGCCCTGCGCATTCTGCCATCCGGTAACCGTCTCCTGTCGATCCGGTGGACGGATATGAAAGCCCGCCTGTAGCCACTATAACAGCATCTGCATCAAGTATAGTACCATTAGTAAGTGTTACCCCTGTGATCATTCTGCTGATATCTTTATTTTCTATTTCATTTTCTTTTATATCAGAAGTCGCAAAATTAAGATTTTTAACGGCAGTATTTAGTCTAATATCTATATTTTTCTCTTTAAGTGCTCTTTGCAATGTAAATATGACATCTGAAGACTTATCAGACACAGGAAATACCCTATTTCCGCGTTCCACCTTTGTCGGCATGCCGTGGCTCTCGAAAAAATCTATCACTCTGCTGTTATCATATCCATAAAATGCACTGTACAAAAACTTGCTGTTACTTTTTACATTGGCAAATAGTTCCTCCACATCACACGCATTTGTGACATTGCATCTACCTTTTCCAGTAATATATATTTTTTTGCCAAGTTTTTCATTTTTCTCAAGCAGGATAACATCATCACCGGCTGTAGCCGCAAAATATGCCGCAAACATTCCAGCTGCTCCGCCTCCTACCACAATAATTTTTTTATTTTTCATCCACCTCTCCAAGCTTCGCATAATGTACTTTTATCGAATCATCAATGTAATCTATCTCATCATTCTCATATACCTGGTATTCATTCCATATATCCTCAAGTTCTGTCAGTGTTTTGGCTACAACATTCTGTTTTTTCATACACAACGCAACTATGAGCGCATTTATAACAGAAAGCGGTGCTACAAGCGAATCCACTATAGAAGCCATATCACTGTCTGCAATAAGATTGCAGGATGAATAGAGATTCATAGGGGAATGTATGCTGTCAGTAACAGTTACCACTTTTGCGCTGCGATTGTTGGCAAATTCCAGTGCCTTTAAGGTACGCATTGAATACCTTGGGAAACTGATCCCTATTATGACATCATCTTTTCCGATACGTACCATCTGTTCGAAAAGCTCACTTGAACTGTTTGTGGTGAGCAGACACACGTCATCAAACATTAGATTCATATAAAATGCCAGAAAGCTTGCAAGCGGTGCACAACTTCTGATACCAACTATATATATCTTTTTAGACTGTAAAATAGTATCCACTGCCAGATCAAATGCATTTGCATCTATTTTTTCCAGTGTTGTCTTAATCTTGTCTGAATCAGACTGAAGTACTGTCTCAAGTATCTCAGACTGGCTTATCCTGCCGTATGTAACCTCCATTCGCTGCACTGAGTTTAACTTATTGCGGACAAGCTCTTCGAGTGCTTTCTGGAAATCCGGATAGCCCTTGTAGCCTAAGGATGTGGCAAAACGCACTACCGTAGACTCTGATATACCTACCGTCTCTCCCATCTTTGCTGCAGTAAGAAAAACCGCTTTGTCATAATTATCAGTGATGTATGTAGCAAGCAGCTTATGCCCCTTGCTCATAGAACTGTATTTTGAATTTATTCTGTTTAAAAGGTCGTTAGTGTTTGACATTATATACTCCCAAATAATATAAGTTTTCCTGTAAAATACACTACCGCGCATCTCACACTGAACCGTTACAATCTTAACACGTTTTTCTCTCATATGAAAGTACTAATGACAAAAAAATACTGCGGACCAAAATCCGCAGTATTTCTAATGTAAACAGTTTAATATCTAATTTTAAAGATTAAACAGGGTATGCCTTGTTCTCTGTGTCAGCAGCCTTTGTATCTACACCTGTCTGCTGAGCCTGTCTGTACTTGAAGAAATCTGTAGCAACCTGTGGGAAGAGCGCATATGAAAGTACATCCTCATCCTGCTGTTTCCACTGTTTCATCTCAGCCTCGATCTTATCAAGCTCTGGCTCAAGAAGATCTGCTGGACGGCATGTGATAGCATTCTTCTTGTCATCTCCTAATACCTTATCAACAACCTCAGGGTTGAAAGGCTTAACAGTCTGACCATATTTCCCGAGAAGGATATCCTTAGTCTCTTTAGTAGCAACTTTGTATCTCTCTCCCATAAGTACGTTGAATACAGCCTGTGTACCAACGATCTGTGAAGAAGGTGTTACAAGTGGTGGCTCACCGAGGTCTTTACGCACACGTGGTACTTCTGCAAGAACCTCCTCGTATTTGTCCTCTTTTCCCTGCTCTTTGAGCTGTGAAATAAGGTTTGAAAGCATTCCTCCAGGAACCTGGTAACGGAGTGTATTGATGTTTACACCAAGTACCTTTGGATTCATAAGTCCTGAAGCTAAAGCTTCTTCTCTCATTGGTCTAAAGTAATCAGCGATTTCGCTTAAAAGATTAAGGTCAAGACCTGTATCAAACTCAGTGCCCTTGAATGCCTCTACCATAACCTCTGTTGCAGGCTGGCTTGTTCCAAGAGCGAATGGAGACATAGCTGTATCGATGATATCTACACCTGCCTCAACAGCTTTCATGTATGTCATTGAAGCAACACCTGATGTGTAATGTGTATGAAGCTCTACAGGAAGGCTTGTAGAATCTTTAAGAGCCTGAACAAGCTCAGTTGCCTTTGCAGGAACTAAAAGACCAGCCATATCCTTGATACAAAGTGAGTCAGCACCCATGTCTTCTACTCTCTTTGCCATATCCATCCAGTAGTCAAGTGTATATGCATCTCCAAGTGTATATGAAAGAGCTACCTGAGCATGTCCTTTTTCTTTGTTACATGCTGTAACTGCTGTCTGTAAGTTTCTGATATCGTTTAAACAGTCAAAAATACGGATAATATCAATTCCGTTTGCGATAGATTTCTGTACGAAATACTCAACTACATCATCTGCGTATGGACGATATCCCAAGATATTCTGTCCACGGAAAAGCATCTGAAGCTTTGTATTTTTAAATCCGTCTTTTAATTTTCTAAGACGATCCCATGGATCTTCTTTTAAAAATCTAAGGCAGGCATCAAATGTTGCTCCACCCCAGCACTCTACTGCGTTGTATCCAACCTTATCCATCTTGTCAACGATTGGAAGCATCTGCTCTGTTGTCATTCTTGTTGCGATCAGTGACTGATGCGCATCACGAAGAACTGTTTCTGTTATTTTTAATGGTTTTTTTACCACTTCTGACATGATTAATCCTCCTTAATTAAATTCCAAATATAGCCATGAAGCATCCGGCTGCTACGGCAGTTCCAATAACACCGGCTACGTTAGGTCCCATAGCATGCATAAGAAGGAAGTTTGTTGGATCTTCTTCTGCACCGACCTTCTGAGATACACGGGCAGCCATAGGAACAGCGGATACACCGGCTGAACCGATAAGTGGATTGATCTTGCCTTTTGTAAAGAAGCATAAAAGCTTTCCAAAAAGTACTCCGGCAGCAGTTCCTACCATGAATGCAATAAGTCCTAAGATTACAATCTTGATTGTGCTCATGTTGAGGAATGACTCTGCACTTGTAGAAGCACCTACTGATGTACCAAGTAAGATAACTACGATGTACATAAGAGCGTTGCTTGCTGTCTCCTGGAGCTGACGTACTACACCAGACTCACGGAAGAGGTTTCCAAGCATAAGCATACCAACGAGTGGAGCTGTTGTTGGAAGAAGAGTACAAACAACGATAGTAACTACTATAGGGAAGAGGATTCTCTCAAGCTTACTTACAGGACGAAGGTTCTGCATCTTGATCTGACGCTCTTTCTTTGTAGTAAATAATTTCATAATTGGTGGCTGGATAATAGGTACTAATGCCATATATGAGTAAGCAGCTACGGCAATAGGTCCCATAAGACCAGTCTGTCCTAATTTTCCTGCAAGGAAAATAGATGTAGGTCCATCAGCTCCACCGATAATTGATACGGCAGCGGCAGCCTTATCGTTGAATCCAAGAAGGATTGCAAGGAAATATGCTCCAAAAATACCAAACTGTGCTGCTGCTCCGAGTAAGAAGCTGATAGGGTTTGCGATAAGCGGACCAAAGTCTGTCATTGCACCAACACCAAGGAAAATCAGTGATGGAAGAATTGACCACTCATCTAATGTATAGAAATAATAAAGTAAACCACCTACTCCATTGCTTGCATGCTCTGGACTTACAATAATATCAGGATAGATATTAACAAGAAGCATACCAAAAGCAATAGGTACTAAAAGTAACGGCTCAAATCCTTTTTTGATAGCCAAGAACAAAAATACGCACGCAACAGCGATCATTATATAATTGCCATATGACAGATTAAAAAAGGCAGTCTGATGTAGGAGGTTTGAAAGTGTTTCACCTACGTAACTCAAAATAGTCTACCTCCTGAAATTAGTTTAATGTTGCAAGTAATGCGCCTGCCTCAACAGAATCACCAACTGCTACATTGATGCTTGCAAGTGTTCCATCCTCTGGAGCAACAACAGGTGTCTCCATCTTCATGATCTCGAGGATGAGAATTGTATCACCTTTCTTTAATGCTGTGCCAACTGTAGCCTCAAGCTTGAATACTTTACCGGCAGCTCCTGCCTCTACTTTAATATTTCCTGCTCCTGCTGGTGCAGCGGCAGCTTTTGGTGCAGCAGTGGCTGCTGGTGCAGCAGCTCTCTTTGGTGCTGCTGATGTGCTAGGTGTGCTTCCTGTCTCTTCTACTGTAACATCGTAAACATTTCCGTTAACGGTAATTGTATAGTTTTTCATTTCAAATGTCCTCCTAAAATTATCTTCTATTGATTGAGCGGACTACAAAGCCTTCCGTTGTAGTTCCTTCGCTTGCAGCAATTGCTGCAGAAATAACAGCTACAAGTTCTGTATCATCTGTAAGATCCCGAGCAAGTGCTGCTGCAGCAACTGGCTCTGCCTTTTTCTCCTCAGCAGGTGCTGCTTCCTTCTTTGGTTTATTGCCGATAACAGCGATAAACTTGAAGCAGTAAATGATAAGTGAAATAAGGATAAGTACAGCAAATACGATACTCATTGAAATAGCTGTGTTCTGTCCTGCTTTAGCAAGCTTTTCTCCCATTGTCTGAACAGGAGTAAGTGAAATGCCTGTAACTTCCATGGTAACTGAATCGTATACTAATTCGTATGTTACATCCTGCTTGCCAAATGTAAGTGTCATGTCAGTAGTAAGTGTACCGCCTGACTTTGTTACTGTAAAATCCTTGCCATCTTCTGATGTAGAATCAGCTATATCACCGTACTCGCTTGTAAGGTCAATCCATGTTGGAACCGCTGCAAGCTCTGCTTCAATATTCTTCATCGAAACAGTGACTCCCTGCTGATAAAAAACACTATATATAAGCTGTCCTTCAGTTCTTCCAGTCTCCTCCTCGGCTTCTTTTATAGCTGCTTCATATGTATCATAGTCTTCATATTGACCTATCAGATTCAAATATGTCTGAATATTGCTAAGACTTGTTGTTGCCTCAGTATGAAGCTCGTCCGTTGTGTATCCGCCATATGTCTTTTCAGAATTGTCAGATCCACATGCGCCAAGCATGCATACAATCATAAGAAGGCTAAGGATATATGTTATTTTTTTCTTCATAACAAATGCGCCTTTCTATTATTTAGTTCCATGTTTTTTCTCTGGAGCGTATACGTATTTTGAGTAAAGCATCTCAAAAGCGCCAACCAGATATTTTCTTGTATCAGCAGGCTCAATAATAAGATCTACATAACCTCTTGACGCTGCCGATGTGACTGAAGACTGAAGTTTCTCATAATCAGAAGCCTTCTCGCTTAACTCTTTCTCATCAGCGTCTGGATACATGATCTCTGCTGCGATCTTTGAATCCATCATACCGATCTTTGCATCAGGATATGCATAAACCATATCTGCTCCGATAGATTTTGAATTCATGGCAACATATGCGCTTCCGTAAGCCTCTCCTGTGATAAGGTTTACCTTTGGACATGTAGCATTAGAAAATGCATATGTCATCTTTGCAAGTGCTTTTGCAAGTTTCTTCTCTGAACACATGCAGTTCTTAAAGCCATTTACATTTGTAAGAGTAAGTATCGGGATTGAGAATGCATCACAGAATGATACAAACTCAGCAGCCTTGCTGCATCCTCTTGCTGTAAGAGAAAGCGGATACTCTTCTGCTTTATTGCCATCTGCATCATATACTGCACTGCAGTTTGCTACTGCACCAACAGTCATTCCATTTAATTTAACAAAACCTGTTACCATGTTCTTTGCATAGTCTTTCTTTGTCTCGAAGAATACATGATCATCAGAAAGTTCTGATAAAAGATATCTAGGATCTGCCTTCATAGTATCCATACTGTTACATGCTCTATTGAGGTCGTCCTCACATGAATCAGTATATACATCTCCCTCATTGTTGAGTGGAAGCATGCTTACAAGAGCTCTGATATCAGCGATAATATCATCCTCTGATCCAACACCATCTACACAGCCTGTGTTCTCACTCTGGAATAAAGCTGCTGCTGTATCACATTTCTCAACGCGGTTTCCTTCAATTGCATCTGGAGAGTTTACAAACATTCTTCCTTTTGATTCTTCAACAAAAGCGAAATCGCAAAGAGCTGGGACAACTGAAAGTCCACCACCACAATTTCCAAACACACCACAAATCTGTGGAATAACACCACTGGCTGCAACCTCTTTTGCATAGATGAGACCAAATCCATCTAATGCGTCAACAGACTCCTGAAGTCTGATACCACCACAATCGATAAATCCGATAACAGGTGCGCCCATTTTCATAGCCATGTCATAAACAGAAGCTATTTTCTTTGCATGCATCTCACCAATTGTTCCATTAAGGACTGTTGCATCCTGGCTGTAGATAAATACAAGGTTTCCATCGATCAGACCGTGTCCGATAATAACACCATCTGAAGGAGCCTTTGCAGCAGAAAGATTAAAATCTGTGCTACGGGCTGTCACAAGAGAACCGATTTCCATGAAACTGTTCTCGTCGACTAACTTAGCAATACGCTGCATTGCCAAGCTTTGATTGTTACTACTCATTTTATATCCTCCATCTATAAAAAATAAAATTTTTCGCTATTATGATAATAGACTATTTCAGGGGTTTTTTCAACTGATTTGTTAATTTTTTAACCTTAATTTTTGTTTAGAAAATAGTACATTCCCCCACGTGAAGCTACACATCGAGCTTTACATGCATTTCCGCTTCTGCCTCCTGCTTGAACTCTTCAACCTGTACTGGACTTAAAACGGGAAGTTCATCAATAGACTGTACTCCAAAACTTCGCAAAAATTCCTCTGTCGTACCAAAAAGCAGCGGTCTTCCCGGGGCATCAAGCCTTCCAAGTTCCTGTACCAAGCCATACTCCACCAGTCTACTTACTGCATGGTCACTAGACACACCTCTTATTCTTTCAATCTCCGCCTTTGTAACAGGCTGCTTATATGCTATTATAGATAAAGTCTCTAGCATAACATCTGACAGCACTTTTTTCTTTGGCTGTTTTGCTATTTTTATTAGATATTCGTACATTTCAGGCTTTGTACACATCTGATAAGCCCCATCTAGTTCTATAATATTCATACCGATATTCTGCGAATTTTTATATTCTGTCTGAAGCTCTTCAATAAGCTTTTTTGTCTCTTTTTTGTTAAGATCTATCGCATCCGCGATTTTTTCGAGCTCAACAGACTCTCCCATTGTAAATAATATTGCTTCTATTATTGCTTTATAATTCATTTAACCACCCTGATATGACATAAATTCACCGTGCTATGCAGCTATCTGCGATTCAATCTTTATGTCATCAAAAATATGTTCCTGTGATATAATGATCTTTCCTGTCTTCATAAGCTCAAGTATCGCAAGAAATGTAACTATCACCTCAACCTTGCTCGATGATTTTTCAAGAAGTCCTCTAAAGCTAAAATGCTTGTGTGCTGCTGCAAAATCTGTAAGATAATCCATTTTTTCTTCAAGTGATACCTCTTCTTTTTCTATCTTTCCAAACTGCGAACGGACTTTATCGACCTTATCAGCCTGTTTTTTCATGATACTCTGAAATATATCATTAAGCTTTGACAACGTAAGCCCCGATACAAGCTCATCAAGGTCAACAGGAGGCTCATATTCACGTACTTCATCCGGTATTGTCGGCTCTTTAAACCATACCTTGTCAGCATCAAGATGACGATCCTTAAGCTCAACAGCCATGCACTTATACATCTTGTACTCAAGAAGCTGCTGCACAAGTTCAGCTCTTGGATCTTCTTCCTCCTCATCTTCTTCCTGATTCTTCGGAAGCAGCATCCTGGATTTGATATCTATAAGAGTAGCCGCCATCACAAGAAACTCACTTAATACATCAAGATCGCGCCTTTGCATCTGGGCAACATACTCCATATACTGCGCTGTAATTTCGACAATAGGGATATCATATATATTAACTTTATTTTTCTCTATCAAATACAGGAGTAGGTCAAGTGGGCCTTCAAATACCTGCAATTTAATAGTCATATCCATATATAGTGCCTCTTTCCATTTAATACCAAGATATTGTAACAATATATGCTTTTATTTTCAAGCTAAATTTGTTTATACATTGCTGCTACAAAAGGGGGGCGAAAAGCTGCAAAATACTTTGTACCATACGCACAGCAAGTGAATTATTAAGTGCACTCTCAACGCTTATCTCTTCAGATACAGCAAATGTTTCTAGTGCATCCTCCTTTACATTCAAAACCGTCTGTGTGTTATACATATATACAAAATCCTCAAAATTCCAGTAAAGACTTCTAAAATCCAGATTGCATGTGCCTACTATCGCAGTCGTATCATCTGCCACAATGCATTTTGAGTGTATAAATCCAGGTGTATACTTATATATACGCACTCCTGCCTCAATAAGCTGTCTGAAATTTGCCTTAGTTTGTATATATATGAGCTTTTTGTCTGGTATCGCCGGAGTCACAATGCGAACATCCACACCTGACCTTGCCGCCCTAATCAGAGACTGCGATAACTCTGTTCCAAGTATCAGATATGGGGTAAATATATATACATACTCTTTAGCATTTGAGATAATGCTTACATATATATTTTCTCCCGCGTTATCATGTTCCAAAGGCGAATCGCAAAAGGGCTGGATGAATCCACAATTCTTGCTGCCGTTGAATGTATTGTAGGGATTCAAATATTCTTCATGAACTGTTTTATCTTTATTGATATAATTCCACAGCTCAAGAAACATTGTTGTAAAACTGTTTACACACTCTCCCTCTACTCTGATTCCAGCATCCTTCCAGTATCCAAACCGTTTTTTTTCATTTATATACTCATCAGCTATATTGTATCCTCCGGTATGTGCCACGCGCCCGTCAACCACCAGGATTTTCCGATGGTCACGATCATTCATTATAACAGATAGTACTGGTTTATACGGATTAAATCTACATACTTCTATTCCTTTCTGCCTTAAGGTCTGTATAAAACGCGGTGGTATGACATTTATACTGCCAAAATCATCATATATTATACGGACAACCACCCCATGCTTTGCTTTTTTTTCAAGTATTTCAAGTATCCTATCAAGCATTCTGCCCTTGCCTATTATAAAATACTCCATAAAAATAAATTTTTCAGCCGACTCAAGATCTAAAAGCATTTTTTCAAATGCTTCCTCACCGCATTTATAGTACTCAGTATGTCCTTCCATAAAAAGCGGATATTTCTGATTCTGTGTAATAAGCCTGCTTAGTCTATAGGCATTCATATCAGTCTCTTCTAAGCGTTTATTTACCTGTTCATTCTCTGGGCGAAATTTGGCATATGCAGCAACTATACGCGCCATCCTTCGCTGAGTGCGCACAGTAAGCTCCGGACGGCCAAAAAAGAAATAACATGGAATACCAACAATAGGCAAACTTAATATAAGAAATATCCATGACAGTTTTATATACATTTTCATCTGCCTGTTTGCAATATACAATGCTAAAAGCAATGCTGCAAGCCTAAGAAGGTCATCAAAAATATGGCTTGCCACCGACGCTGTATAAAACAAGAAAAAAAACCAAAGCATCTGTAATAATATAATGCCAGACACAATAAAGAGCTTGCTAAGTAATTTTTGAAGTATTTTTCTCATAAAATATCCTCATTTAAAACCGTTATGTGAATGATAATCATTAACCATCTTAGTACACCATAACAAATTAATCAATATCTGTAAATTCTCAGGTCTTTTAATGCGCTTTTGATTTTGCGTAATCATATACAAAAAGAGCCGCACTTGCGTGCAGCTCCTTTTATAACATTTTACTTATGCCTGTTTTACATCTTTCATTGAGAAACTGATTCTTCCCATCTTGTCCTTGCCAAGGCATACAACCTTAACTTTGTCGCCAAGTGTAAGAACGTCCTCTACATGATTGATTCTCTCATTTGCAATCTTGGAAATATGTACCATTCCTTCTTTTCCAGGAGCAAATTCGATAAATGCACCAAATTCTTTAATGCTTACAACAGTACCCTCAAATATCTGTCCCTGTTCGAAATCTGTTGTGATAATCTTTATCATATCGATAGCTTTTGCGATGTTCTCTTTATCTGTTCCGCAGACCGAAACTGCGCCATCGTCTGTGATATCGATCTTAACACCGGTTCTATCGATGATTTCGTTGATAGTCTTGCCTTTCTGTCCTACAACATCACCGATCTTTGAAGGATCTATAGTGATCTGCTCGATCTTTGGTGCCCACTCATTAACTTCTTTTCTAGGCTCGTCAATTGCCTTGCTCATAACCTCATCCATGATATAAAGACGTGCCTCGCGTGTTCTTGCGATAGCCTCCTCAACGATAGGTCTTGTAAGTCCGTGTATCTTGATATCCATCTGGATAGCTGTAATTCCCTCATGAGTACCTGTTACCTTAAAATCCATATCTCCGAAGAAATCCTCAAGTCCCTGGATATCTGTAAGTACTACGAAATCATCATCTGTATCGCCTGTAACAAGTCCGCACGAAATACCTGCAACCATAGACTTGATAGGAACACCGGCAGCCATAAGCGACATACATGATGCACATGTTGAAGCCATTGATGTAGAACCGTTTGACTCAAATGTCTCAGATACGGCACGGATGGTATATGGGAACTCCTCAACGCTCGGAAGAACAGGAACAAGTGCTTTCTCAGCTAATGCTCCGTGTCCGATCTCACGACGTCCAGGTCCACGTGATACCTTTGTCTCTCCTACAGAGTATGCAGGGAAGTTGTAGTGATGCATATATCTCTTTGTTGTAACGTTTGCATCAAGTCCGTCAATTTTCTGGATCTCTGATAATGGTGCAAGAGTAACAACGTCACAGATCTGTGTCTGTCCACGAGTAAACATTGCAGAACCGTGAACTCTAGGAATCAGGTCAACCTCTGCTGCGAGCGGTCTGATCTGGTTGATTGCACGGCCGTCAGGACGCTTGTGATCTTTTAGGATCATCTTTCTTACTGTCTTCTTCTGGTACTGGTAAACAGCCTCACCTAATACAGCAAGATACTCCTCGTTGTCTGCAAAAGCTTCCTCTAACTGCTCTGTAATAGCGCTTATATTAGCCTCACGCTTCTGCTTCTCATCAGTAAATACTGCTTCTTCCATCTGCTCAGGTGTAACAATCTTTTTGATATCCTCGAACATCTGCTCAGGAATAGCGCAGCTTTCATACTCGTGTTTTGGTTTGCCAACCTCTTCACGGATCTTGTCCATGAACTCGATGATAGTCTGGTTGATATCGTGGCACTTGTAAATAGCCTCGATCATCTTGTCCTCAGGAATCTCATTTGCTCCTGCCTCGATCATGATGACCTTTTCCTTTGTGGAAGCAACTGTAAGCTGAAGGTCTCCGTCATCCCACTGTTTCTGTGATGGGTTTACAATAAACTCTCCATCAACAAGTCCCATCTGTGTCATTGCACATGGTCCGTCAAATGGGATATCTGAAATATGAACAGCAAGTGCTGTACCGATCATTGCTACGATCTCAGGGCGGCACTCAGGATCAACTGACATAACAAGGTTGTTGAGTGTTACGTCATTTCTGTAATCCTTAGGAAAAAGTGGTCTCATAGGACGATCGATAACACGGTCTGTAAGGATTGCATTCTCAGATGCTTTTCCCTCACGCTTGTTAAATCCACCTGGGATTTTTCCTACAGAGTACATCTTTTCCTCAAACTCTACGCTGAGTGGGAAGAAATCTACACCGTCACGTGGCTTGTCAGCTGCTGTAGCTGTTGAAAGAACTGTTGTATCACCGTATTTGATAAATGCAGCTCCATTTGTCTGTGCAGCAACCCTTCCGATGTCTACAGTAAGAGTTCTGCCGGCAAGTTCCATTGAATAACTTTTGTACATATTTATTCTCCTTAATTTTACTTTCACAGAAGTGTCTTTCTTTTTTCCGAAACTACTAAACAGCACATAATAGTGTATGCACTCTTTAGTGGTCTCGGTTTACTTCTGCCTGATTGATACAGGTTACTTATCCCATATCACAATAATAGAGCGGAATAATAAATACCCCGCTCTAAAGAAAAAACTATTTTCTGAGTCCTAAACGCTCAATAAGTGAACGATATCTCTCGATATCAATCTCTTTAAGGTAAGAAAGTAATCCACGTCTCTGACCGATCATCTTTAACATACCACGTCTTGAATGATGATCTTTTGGATTCTCCTTTAAATGCTCAGTTAACTCTGCGATTCTTGCTGAAAGGATTGCAACCTGAACCTCTGGTGATCCAGTATCGTTAGGTGTTCTTCCGTACTCAGCGATAATAGCCTGTTTCTTTTCTTTTGCGATCATTGTTGATCCTCCTTATATTTTAATGCGCCCTGTAATTATATGATGCTCAGCAATAGGTCGGAGTGTCCAACTACCGAACATGGGCAAAACCATACTTGTGAAGTATAGCATAGTAAACATTTATTGTAAATAGCTTTTTAGAAATATCTAACAACACATATTGGTGTTTTGTAAAAAGCATTTGATACTTTGATTCCATCACGCGCATTGCTTGCATGTACAATCTGTCCGTTTCCGATATACATGGCAACATGAGATATACTGCCTCCGCTTCCATAGAAGAACAAGTCTCCCGGCTGTGCCTCAGATGAGCTTATCTTTGTGCCATATGCCGGCTGTTCCCTTGAGGAATGTGGCAATGAAATACCGTATTTTGCCATGATCTGCATTGTAAATCCAGAACAATCAACTCCGTTTGTAAGGCTTGTTCCACCCCATACGTATCTATTTCCAACAAACTGTAAAGCGTATGATACCGCAGAACTTCTCACATCTGATACACCATCACCGTATTTTACCTGTTCAATTGTCTTTGCAGTAGGAAGAGCCTGTGAAAGTGTGGCATAATCCTGTGAAATGTATCCCACCTCATCATCTACATTAATCTCAATCCATCCATCAGCAACTGAATTGACAGTGAAAGCTTCTGAATTACCAATCTGAGAAAGGATTGACGCATCTGTAGATTTCTCAGTTCTTACATTAAGTGTCTCCGTGTTTACTGTAGCTACGGTTGTAATCTCCTGCTCTGCGATTGCATCAGCCTCATCTCCTGTCACAAGATACTCCTTGCTAACATATCCAGTAACATCTCCTGATGTAACTTTAAACCAGTCTCCTGCATCCTCTATAATCTCGCATGCATTGTGGTTTGTAAGAATTCCTACCACCTCACTGTCTGTAGATGCTTCTGATCTGATATTTAGGTTTCCCTCGCTCACCACTGACATTGCAAGATTGGTATATCCGCAAAGCTGTGCAGCTGTCTGAGTCTGCTCCTGTGTTGTATCATCTGATGCATTATCGGCCGATGCTGTCACTATATCTGTATCATTCTCAGCAACGGAGATATCAGTATACGCATATGCAAGGCGCGCCGTAACTCCGGCTGTAAGCGAAAAAGCCTCCTCCGATATACTATTTACATCAAGTGCTACTCCAGCGTTTAGAGTATTTATATTATTTTCTTTTGCTTTAGATGTTTCCGAAGCACCCTGAACATTCATTGATGCAGCGCCTATTACAATAGCAAAAGCTACAACTCCTGCTGCCTGTCCTAATTTTAATTTATTTTTCATATGGCCTCCCAAATGTATTCTATTTATAATCCCACGATTACGAGTATATCACATGCTGTTAAATTGTCAACATTTTTCTGTAACATTTCCGTAATATTTAAATTGTAAAAATAGTTATATGGCAATTTTCTATACAGTACAATAGGACACACTATAAAGTGTGTCCTCAGACTGTAGACAAAGTGGCACTAGGATTTGTATCCTAGTGCCACATTTCTCTG
>CAVICC010000002.1:0-87185 GCA_963641405.1 bacterium
TATACTTTTTCTTACGAAATATGCGGTACCGCATATTTCTGTACTGAATAGTTACATTATTTCTATATGCTTTCGAGTTATTTCTTTACGGAATATCCGAATTTTCCAAGCTTCTCTCCGAGCTTAAAATACTCTCCATGTGAGTACATCACAAGCCCTGTGTCATTGATATGGAATTTTCCCATCTCATCCATATATTTCTCATCAACTGTCACACCGACCACATCCGCAACAAACATCGTATGACTGCCAAGTTCCTGAACAGAAGCTACTTTACACTCTATGTTTACCGGACTTTCCGATATTCCCACTGCGCCAACATTTGACATCTTAAGCGGTGTAAGGTTCATCTCTTTGAATTTGTCTACGTCTCTTCCGCTTCTTACTCCACAGTAATCACAGGCTCTTACCAGCTCTTCTGTCGTCAAGTTTACGACAAATTCTCCAGTTTCTTTAATCGTGTTATAAGAATATCTCTCCGGTCTTACCGATATGGAAAGCATAGGCGGATTGGTGCATACCGTTCCCGCCCATGCCACTGTTATTATATTGTTATTCCCGGCTTTGTCTGTGACGCTTACCATCACTGCCGGAACTGGATTTAACATATTTCCCGGTTTCCAATGTTGTTTTCCCATTTTTATTCCTCTATGTTTTATTATATTTGCATTATATAAATTTCTAATTTGACAGCAGACCGCATGCTCTAAGACTTTCTGCCAGTTTCTTACGGTTCTCATCCTCTATCACCGTAAGCGGAAGTCTTAAGCCTCCGACATTATAGCCCATCAGGTTCATGGCTGCCTTTACCGGTATAGGATTGACTTCACAGAAAAGTGCATCTATCAGCTCAAGATATCTAAGCTGTATATCAAGTGCTGATTTAACATTTCCATTCAAATAGTCCATAACCATGTCATGAGTCTCTTTTGGTGCTACATTTGACAGCACCGATATCACACCTATTCCACCAAGTGATAATATCGGGATTACCTGATCGTCATTTCCCGAATATATATCCAGACTGTCTCCTGCAAGGCTCTTAAGCTTTGCCACCTGTGATATATTTCCGCTTGCCTCTTTGATACCAACGATATTGTCGAAATCCTTTCCGAGACGTGCTGCTGTCTGCGGCTGTATATTGCAGCCGGTACGTGACGGTACATTATACATGATAATAGGAAGCTTTACAGCCTCTGCTATAGCAGCATAGTGCGCATACAGTCCGTTCTGTGTGGCTTTATTATAAAACGGTGTCACTATAAGAAGTCCGTCCACTCCAAGTTCTTCTGCCTTTTTTGAAAAATCAATGACCGTCTGTGTGGAATTGGCTCCTGTTCCTGCGATAACCGGAACTCTTCCTGCGGTACACTCTACCACACATTTTATCACAGAAAGCTTTTCTTCCTCTGCCATGGTGGCAGGCTCCCCTGTAGTGCCACATACTATTATGGCATCAGTTCCACCATCTATCTGTCTGTCGACCAGTGTCTTTAGCATATCATAATTTACACTGTTATCTTCATTGAAAGGAGTAATCAGTGCTACTCCGGCACCAGTAAATAACGCCATATATCCTCCTTTTAAAATAAAACGTTAATACCTCTTAATAATCTGTTACATATTATAAATTCAAACTATCAATTTAATTATAGTCTGATATCAGGATTTTCTTTTATTATATCAGCAATTAATTCTCTCTCATCCATGTGATGTTTGACGCCTTTTATCTCCTGATAATCCTCATGTCCTTTTCCTGCAAGAACTATGATATCGCCATCTTTTGCATTCTCCATGCAGTATTTGATAGCTTCTTTTCTATCTGGAATGGTCACATAAGCTCCGTCTGCCTTGTGTACTCCCTCCAAAATATCATTTATGATGTCCATCGGCTCTTCATCTCTTGGATTGTCAGAAGTTACAACTGTAAGGTCTGCAATCTTTGATGATACCTCACCCATCTCATAGCGACGTGATTTTGCTCTGTTTCCGCCACAGCCGAACAGACATACCAGTCTGCCCGGTTCATACTCCTTTAATGTGGTAAGCAGGCTCTCAAGTGCCATGGCATTGTGTGCATAGTCGATCATCAATGTATATCTTTTTGTGACAGGAACTATCTCTATTCTTCCCTTTACGCTCACATAATGTAAAGCTTCCTCGATTGCTGAAAGGTCAACATTAAAGTGATGGCAGATAGCGATCGCTGTGAGTGAGTTGTATACACTGAATTTGCCCGGTACATTTACCTCTACATCAAAATCAAGAAGTCCTGAAACATGGTATTTTACACCGAGTGCTCCGTGTTCTTTCTTAAGCTCTACATTTTCTGCAACGAGATTGTTTGTTGATTTATATCCGAAAGTCTCGACCTGACAGGTATGGCCTTTCATAATGCCCTCGAGGTTCTCATCGTCTCCATTAAAAATTCCAAGCTTACACTGCTGGAAAAGCAGGCTCTTGCAATGCATATAGTCTGCAAAATCCTTGTGTTCATGCTCTCCGATATGATCAGGCTCAAGGTTTGTAAATACACCTATGTCAAAAGTAAAACCTGATACCCTGTGTAGCATAAGAGCCTGTGAAGAGACCTCCATGACTACTGCATCAAGTCCTTCCTCTACCATCTGTGTAAACAGTTCCTGAACTCTGTAAGATTCAGGTGTAGTGTTGGCTGAAGGTATGCGTTTGTCCCCGCAGATCGACTCTATTGTTCCGATCAGTCCTGTCTTTATGCCGGCAGACTCAAGGATTGATTTTACCATATATGTTGTGGTGGTCTTGCCCTTTGTTCCGGTGATACCGATAGTCTTTATCTTCTCTGCCGGATAGTCAAAATATGCTGCTGACATACATGCAAGTGCAAGTCTGCTGTCCTTTACTTTAATATATGTCACGCCATCAATAGGAGTCACATCTTTTTCGACAATAACTGCAGCAGCACCTTTTTTGACCACATCAGGAATAAACTCATGTGCATCTCTTATCGATCCAGATATGCATACAAAAACGGATGCCTTTTCCACCTTGCGCGAATCGTATACAAGTGTGGACATCTCTATATCAGTACTTCCTGCTAAAACTTCATAATCCATTCTTTCGAGTAATTTTTCAAGCTTCATTTTGATTTCTCCAATCCTTTTTAATCTATATAAAATTTGTGAAATATTATACTTGTGAAATGTCAATTTCTCCTGTGAACACTTCTGTTGCAGGACCTGTCATAAATACATGGTTCGTTTCCGGGATGTACTCTATCGTAAGATCTCCTCCACGCAGATGAACAAGCACTTTGTTGTCCGTCTTATCATTTAATATACATGCCATAACTGTTGCGCAAGTTCCTGTGCCACATGCCCAGGTCTCATCCGAGCCTCGCTCCCACACTCTCATGCTAGCCTCGTCTCTTGATATAACCTGAACAAATTCTGTATTTATTCTCTTAGGGAAACATGGATGTTTCTCGAAATAAGGTCCATATTTTTCTATTTCAAAATCAGCAACATCATCTACAAAGACTACTGCATGCGGATTTCCCATCGACACGCAGGTCATATTCCATATTTTACCGGCTACTTCTATAGGCTCATCTATCACCTTATGATTATTGTCATATGCGCTTCCGTTCTCTTTTACTACCGGAATATCTGACGGAGTAAGTATCGGTTCGCCCATATCTACGCGCACCTGGTCCACCTTGTCGTCTGTCACGTAAAGTGTGAGATATTTGATTCCCGCACCTGTCTCCACCGAGATTTCTGTCTGGTTTGTCAGCTTATGGTCATATACATATTTTGCCACACAGCGGATGCCGTTTCCGCACATCTCTGCCTCTGAACCATCGGCATTATATATCCTCATACGAAAATCTGCTTTGTCTGATGGACCTATTGTAATCAAACCATCAGAGCCTATTCCAAAGTGACGATCACTTACTGTAATCGAAACCTTTGCAGGATCTTCAAGCTTTTCTTCAAATAAGTTCACATATACATAATCATTGCCACAGCCGTGCATTTTTGTAAATTTCATAGTATTCACCTCATTGCCTAAGTGCATTTTTTCTCATTGTTATTTCTATTATATACCGCACTTTTTACTTTTTCTATGTCTTTTAGTGCTGTTTATGTTGCATTTTGTGCGGTCGCAGATTATTATTTTATTAGTTATTGGCATAACTACGGGGATGGGATGGCTTGTATATGGGGTGTTTGCGCACTCCACCTCCAAGTGACTGTAAGAATTATGCTGTTATGCTGTGGAGTAGGGACGCAACCGGCTTTTACGCGCCTTCCATGGCGCGGAACGCCTTGTCCCTGCCTCCATGCAGGGACATTGCTGTTTTACGACATAATTCTAACAGGCACTAGGAGTCTGCGTAGCTCACATCCCATATACAAGTCATCCCCTCCCCTTACTCTACGGCATAATGAAATATAATATTTTTTTACTTACTGAATATAGGAAGCTGGATTTGACATATAATAAAAAATAAGGAGAATTGTATGAGCACTAAATACGAGAAAACAGGCTACCTGACAGAGCCATTTAAAATATTCCATCTTAAGGATGAGCACAAACTTGATATTGATTTCCACTATCATGATTTTCACAAAATTCTGATTCATCTGCGTGGAAATGTTTCATACTGCATTGAGGGACGCAGCTACGATCTGGCTCCGAATGATATTGTGATCGTCAATGCAGGGGAAGTTCACAAGCCGATATTAAATGATGATTGTATTTATGAGAGAATTATCATCTATGTTTCACAGCAGTTTCTCGATGACTATGTAAGTGAGGGAACTGATCTGGCATGCTGTTTTAAGCAAGCTTATGCCAATCAGTCGCATGTGCTTAGACTTGCGGCATCAAAGGGAAGCCGTCTGGCTGAGATCATAGGCAATCTGGATAATTCTCTAAGTGACCACGAATACGCAAATGAGCTGTATCGCAAACTCCTTTTTCTGGAATTCATGATACAGCTCAATCGCATTACCCTGCAGGGTGGTATTGAATATATTAATACATTTTCATCGAATGAAAAGATCATTGAGATCATTGATTATTTAAATAAGAATCTAACAAAACAGATAAGTATTGATGATCTGTCAAAAAAATTCTTTTTAAGCCGGTATTATCTGATGCATACTTTTAAGGAGGAGACCGGCTATACGATTGGAGCTTATATCACAAACAAGCGTCTTTTGCTTGCAAGGGATATGATCCGTGACGGTTATAGCATAACCAATGCTTCCTATACCTGTGGTTTTGGAAGCTACTCTTCTTTTGTACGCTCATATAAAAAAGTGTTCCATCATACTCCAAGCAATACCCAAAAATAGTAATTCAAAACAACTTTATGATATTATCTCTCATTTATTGCATTAATCAGCTCAGGAATAAGCTGTTTTTTACGTGACACTACTCCCTTTAACATAAGTCCATCCTGGCTCTGTGGCTGATTATATGCCGATGCAGCTATGTATGCTGCTTCCGCTCCAGTGTAGATCAGATATGTAGACTCTTCGAGTATATCTGTAAGCATAACAAAATACATGTCTATCTTTTTATCTACCTGCATCTTGTCAAGAAGTGGCATTACTCTCGCTTGTACCTTGTCAAGCTCTGTTCTTGCAAGAGCGCTGATCTGCGATACGCCGAATGAATAGTCCCCAGAATGAAAGATCTTAAAATCCTGATTTAGTATTTCTTCTTCTGTTTTGCTGGCAAAATTGCTTCCAGCCTCAAACATTTTCTGTGAGAACTCCTCCACATCGATCTGTGCTATCTCAGCAAGTATTAGCGCTGTTGATTTGTCCACTGGTGTGCATGTAGGAGAACGGAATACCAGTGTATCCGAAAGGATGGCCGCACACATAAGACCTGCCATCTGCTGTGTTACAGGGACTCCCTTTTCCATATACATCTGATATATTATTGTTCCTGTACAGCCAAGTGGTTGATTTCTGAAATATACAGGTCCAATAGTCTCAAGACTTCCGATCCTGTGGTGATCTATAATCTCTAATATCTCTGCCTCGTCAATATTGGCTACCGCTTGTGATTTTTCATTGTGGTCAACCAGTATAACCTGTTTTTTTCTGGCATTCATCAAATTTCTTCGTGAGAACATTCCTACATAGTTCTGGTTTTCGTCTAGAATAGGAAAATCTCTGTGTCTGATCTTTGATACCGTATCATGTACATCATCAACATAATCATCGAGCTCAAAATGAATCAGATTGTCCTTTGTCATAAACGATTTGATCGGCATACTCTGGTTTATAAGACGCGATGCTGTAAATGTATCATAGGGTGTACTTATTACGACAACATCCTTGTTATTTGCTGCAGTTATTACATCCTTTGATACATCAAAACCGTTTGTCACTATAATACAGCTACAGTTTGCATCTATACATATTAGCTGTGACTCTTCCCGGTCTGATATGATGACAAGATCGTTTTCTTCAACATTTCCTTTCAGAGTTTCTGGAGTGCCAGCTCCGACCACTACTTTTCCCTTAACAAAATATCCATGCTCATTTCCAGCAACAACTTTTCCGTCCAACGTCTCCATAATATTTCTATACTGTGTACGTGCTTTTGAGAGAATCGAATTGTCATAAACATCCATGTATGATTTTGCGATATCACTCGTTACAATAAGTCCCTCGAGCTTGTCCCTTTTGTTTACTACCGGAAGTGTAACTACGTTTAATATCTTCATCATCTCCCATGCTTTTTTCATGGAAAGATTGCTGCTGACACCCTCAGTTTTTCTGATATGGATGTCCTTAATCTGTGTTCCTACATCCTTTAACAGTTCTGGTGTCTTAGCCTTAAAATAATCAAGCACAAATGCTGTCTCTGCATTGACACTGCCTGCTCTCATAGGAATGTATTCCATAGTGTCATCAATTTGTGATTTAAGATTAGCATATGCAATAGCAGCACATATAGAATCTGTATCAGGATTTTTGTGTCCTACTACTCTTACAATCTTTTTTGCCATACTTTTTCCTTTCTATGTATGTATCTCTACGATAAATTACAATTGTCGTTTCAGATTAAACAGATGTCACTAGTCAGGCCTACAGTGTGACAAGCAACAAACAAGGTGCAATTCTTGATAAAAGAACTGCACCCTAATATATTCTATTAAATATTAACCAAAGAACCCAAACATATACATTGCGATAGCTGCAAACCCAAATGTATTGATAATGGTAAGTATTGATGAGATCATCGCAAACGTCTTTGTAGTACTAACCTGTTTTTCAAGTTCTGATACTGTGTCGACTTTGTCTCCCATTACTTTGAAAAGGTCCTGGATATTCCTGAAACATTTGACATTCTCAGTATGTACTTTATCTGAAAGCTCAGCCTTTATGGCTAGAAGCTGATCATTCAATTCACCAAGGGACTGTAACATATGGGCATTTGCCTCATTTACTGCCGATGTAACTGCGGCTGTTCCTTCTTCTGCGATACGTCTTGTCTGTTCAAGTGTATCTGAAAATTCAAAATGCTGACCGATTCCAGATATCTCATTGCCAATAGACTGACTGACATTTCCAATCTGGCTGGACATTGATCTGCCAAGATTATCAATATCACCGCTTACCGACTTGCTAAGACTGTCCATATTTGCATTCATAGAAGTCTCTATCTCAGCCATCTTCTCATGTACACTGGCTATTAGCACATCAATCTGCTTTGCTACCTGTGCCGTGATTCCATCTGCCTTTTCCTGACGTTCGTCAAGTATCTGCTGTAATTCTTCTGCTTTTGCCTCACGCTCTTCTACTATATCAGAAAGCTCCTTTGCCTTTGACTCATTGGTATTGAGCATCTCCTGAAGACGCTTAGCTTTTTCCCTGAATTCATCTATCTGAGCAAGCAAAAAATCATCTTTGTTGGTATTATCTATGCTTACTGTCTTATCTACTTTCTGTAAATCATCTACTTTTTCATGCATCCTTCCACTTCGGTTTACATCATCCCTGGCTATGCGTGATGCGGTATCTAATCTTCCTACCGGCCTATTTTCACCCGATCTGCCACTGTAAAACCGACTGGAGCGCCTATCCAATATGCCTGCCATTAATCTTCCTCCAATGGTATACCATTAACACGAATATTGTACCATTACAGTTTATTTTTGTAAATAGAAAATCCCACAGAGCCAAAGCCCTGTGGGATTTCTTTAACCGGATATTGTCCTAAAACAATATCACAGCCATTATATCTATACAGCGACTAACGAATTAGTCCTCTCCGTATAATTTAACAAGCTTCTCAAGATGAGTGAAACGAGCCTTTGCAGCCTCCTCAGATTTAGCAAAGAGTTTCTCTGCTCTCTCAGGGAATGGCTTGATAAGACGTGTATAACGTGCCTCATTGTTAAGGAACTCCTGGTAAGATCCATCACCTGCTTTAGATGTAAGTGTGAATGGGTTCTTTCCTTCTGCCTTGAGTGCTGGGTTGAATGAGAAGAGGTTCCAGTAACCAGCTTTAACAGCCTTCTTCATCTCATCCTGGCAGTGGTTCATACCACCCTTAGCGATACCGTGAAGCTCGCAAGGTGCGTATCCAATGATAAGTGATGGTCCTGGATAAGCCTCAGCCTCTGTGATAGCTTTAACAGCCTGTGCTGGGTTTGCTCCAAGAGCGATCTGTGCAACATATACATATCCGTAGCTCATAGCGATCTCAGAAAGTGATTTCTTGCTGATCTCTTTACCTGCTGCTGCGAACTGGCAAACCTCACCGATGTTTGAAGCTTTAGAAGCCTGTCCACCTGTATTAGAGTACATCTCTGTATCGAATACCATAACGTTTACGTTCTCACCAGAAGCAAGTACATGGTCTAATCCACCGAAACCGATATCATATGCCCATCCGTCACCACCGAAGATCCATACAGATTTCTTTCCGAGGTAATCTTTCTTAGCAAGTACTTCTTTAGATTTCTCACATCCGGCTACTGCTGCCTTCTCTAACTCTGCAATAAGAGCTGTTGTTGGCTCAACATTTGCCTTTGTGTCATCCTTTGTCTCAAGGAATTTGTCTGCTGCTGCCTTGAACTCTGCTGATGCTTTGTCTGATGCAGCGATCTCTTTAACAAGCTCGATAGCCTGCTCACGGAGATATCTCTGTCCAACTTCCATACCTAAACCATGCTCAGCATTATCCTCGAAGAGTGAGTTAGACCAAGCTGGTCCCTTCTTAGTATTGATATTTACTGTGTATGGTGATGTAGCTGCTGGGTTACCCCAGATAGAAGAACATCCTGTTGCGTTAGAGATATACATCTGCTCACCGAAGAGCTGTGTAATAAGTCTAGCATAAGATGTCTCAGCACATCCTGCACATGATCCTGAGAACTCAAGGAGTGGCTGGTTGAACTGTGAGCCCTTAGGTGTTGTATCAACCATTCCAGCATCTGTCTTCTTAGAAACGTTAGCTACTAAGTAATCGAATACAGGCTGCTCAGCTGACTGAGACTCCTGTGGTTTCATAGCGATAGCTGCTGTAGGACAAACTGTGATACACTCACCGCATCCCATACAGTCAAGTGGAGATACACTCATTGTATATTTGTAAGCGCCAGCCTTTGGTTTCATATCTGCAACCTTCATGTTGTCAGGAGCTGCTTTAACCTCGTCATCTGTAAGTAAGAATGGACGAATTGTAGCGTGGGAACATACGAATGCACAGTTGTTACACTGGATACATTTCTCTGCATCCCACTCAGGAACTGTAACGGCTGTTCCTCTCTTCTCGTAAGCAGAAGCACCTGTTACATACTGACCATCAGCGATATCCTTGAATGCTGATACTGGAAGGCTATCACCATCCATCTTAGCAATTGGATCAAGAAGCTCATTAACAAGCTTAACAACCTCTGGACGTCCTGTGCGCTCTGCCTTAGGAGCATCTGCCTCTGGATTCTTCCAAGAATCTGGAACTTCAACTTTATGTACAGCATCAACACCAGCGTCGATTGCTTTGTAGTTCATCTCTACTACTGCGTCACCCTTCTTTGAGTATGACTTCTTAGCAGCCTGTTTCATGAACTCAACAGCCTCATCGATAGGCATTACATCTGCAAGCTTGAAGAATGCAGACTGAAGAATTGTATTTGTTCTCTTGCCCATTCCGATCTCGATAGCTTTGTCGATAGCGTTGATTGTGTAAAGCTGAATGTTGTTGTCAGCGATATATTTCTTAGCATCTGCATTGAGGTGATGAGATAACTCTTCATCAGACCACTGGCAGTTGATCATGAATACTCCGCCTGGTTTTACATCCTGAACCATCTTCATGCCCTGGATAACATATGCAGGGTTGTGGCATGCTACGAAGTCTGCCTGGTTGATGTAGTATGGGCTTCTGATTGGGTTGTCACCAAATCTAAGATGAGAAATTGTAACACCACCAGTCTTCTTTGAATCATACTGGAAGTATGCCTGAATGTATTTGTCTGTGTGGTCACCGATGATCTTTGTAGAGTTCTTGTTAGCACCTACAGTACCATCTCCACCAAGTCCCCAGAACTTGCACTCTTTTGTACCAGGTGCAGATGTGATAGGAGCTGGCTTAACCTCTGGAAGTGAAAGATTTGTTACATCATCCACGATTCCAAGTGTAAATCTGTTCTTTGGAGCATCCTTCTCAAGCTCTGTATATACAGCGAATACTGATGAAGGTGGTGTATCCTTAGAACCTAATCCGTAACGTCCGCCTACTAATACAACATCGTTCATTCCTGCTTCACGAAGTGTTGTAGCAACGTCTAAGTATAATGGCTCACCAAGTGATCCTGGCTCTTTTGTACGGTCTAATACAGCGATCTTCTTAGCTGTCTTTGGAATAGCATTAAGAAGAGCCTCTGAAGACCATGGACGGTAAAGACGTACTTTAACAAGTCCGACTTTCTCTCCTTTAGCTGTTAAGTAGTCGATTACTTCCTCAGCTACGTCGTTGATAGAACCCATAGCGATGATTACACGCTCAGCGTCTGGTGCTCCGTAGTAGTTGAACAATTTGTAATCTGTACCAAGTTTGGCATTAACTTTGTCCATGTACTTCTCAACAACTGCTGGAAGCTCATCATAGAATGTGTTGCATGCCTCTCTATGCTGGAAGAAGATATCTCCGTTCTCGTGTGATCCACGAGCTGCTGGATGCTCTGGATTTAATGCGTGTGCTCTGAAATCAGCAACTGCATCCATTGGACACATCTCTTTGAGATCTTCATAATCCCACTTCTCGATCTTCTGGATCTCATGAGAAGTACGGAATCCGTCGAAGAAGTTGATGAATGGAACTTTTCCCTCAAGTGCTGCGCAGTGTGCAACTGGTGAAAGATCCATAACCTCCTGTGGATTTGTCTCACAAAGCATTGCGAAACCAGTCTGACGACAAGCATATACGTCACTGTGATCACCGAAGATGTTCAGTGCATGTGAAGATACAGTACGTGCTGATACGTCAAATACGCAAGGAAGGTTCTCACCTGCGATTTTGTACATATTAGGGATCATAAGTAAGAGTCCCTGTGAAGCAGTAAATGTTGTAGTAAGTGCACCTGCTGCAAGAGATCCGTGAACTGTACCAGCGGCACCTGCCTCAGACTCCATCTCAACTACCTTTACAGTGCTTCCAAAAATGTTCTTCTGTCCTGCTGCTGACCACTGATCAACTGAATCAGCCATTGGGCTAGAAGGTGTGATAGGATAGATTCCGGCAACCTCTGTGTAGGCATAAGCTACATGAGCTGCTGCGGTGTTTCCATCCATCGACTGTTTTGCTCTAGACATGATATTTCCTCCTGTTTAAATAAATGTTCAATTTATAGACATGAATCAGAATGTCTCTAATAAATAATATAAAATGTGCCTACCCAAAAATCAAGTTTTTTTAACCGTACATTCAACAAAAAATAGTATTTATCAGATTGCCTGTGTTCCTTAATACATAGGGATTTTTCTATAAAATGGAGATAAAACACTTGCAAAATACAGATTATACGATACAATATAAGGCGATATGTTTAAGGAAATATACCATAGAAAGGCAATAAAATGATTAGTGCAAACAATATTACATTAAGAATTGGAAAAAAAGCTTTATTTGAAGACGTAAACATAAAATTTACAGAGGGCAACTGTTACGGTCTTATCGGTGCAAACGGTGCCGGAAAATCAACATTTTTAAAGATCTTATCAGGACAGCTCGAGCCTACGAGCGGTGACATCGTCATCACTCCGGGACAGCGTCTTTCATTTTTACAGCAGGACCACTTCAGGTATGATGAATTCACCGTACTTGACACCGTTATCATGGGAAACAAACGGCTCTATGATATTATGAAAGAAAAAGAAGCAATCTACATGAAGGAGGACTTCACAGACGAAGACGGTATCCGTGCCAGCGAGCTCGAGGCAGAGTTTGCAGACATGGACGGATGGAATGCAGAGTCTGATGCAGCAACACTCCTTAACGGACTTGGTGTGGCAACAGAGGATCACTACACTCTCATGGCTGATCTTCCTGGTGCATTAAAGGTCAAAGTACTCCTCGCGCAGGCACTGTTCGGAAATCCTGACATCCTGCTCCTCGATGAGCCTACCAACCACCTTGATCTCGATGCTATCTCATGGCTTGAGGAATTCCTCATTAACTTTGAGAATACAGTCATCGTAGTATCCCATGACAGATACTTCCTCAACAAGGTATGTACCAACATCGCTGACATGGATTACGGAAAGATCCAGCTCTACGCAGGAAACTATGATTTCTGGTATGAGTCAAGCCAGCTTATCGTTCGTCAGATGAAAGAGGCAAATAAAAAGAAAGAAGAAAAGATCAAAGAGCTGCAGGAATTTATCCAGCGTTTCTCTGCCAATGCTTCAAAATCAAAGCAGGCTACATCAAGAAAACGTGCTCTTGAGAAAATCCAGCTTGATGAGATCCGTCCTTCAAGCCGTAAATACCCATACATCGATTTCCGTCCTGAGCGTGAGATCGGAAATGACGTACTTTTCGTCGAGGGTATCTCAAAAACTATTGATGGAGTAAAAGTATTAGACAATATCTCATTTACAGTAAACCACGATGACAAGATCGCATTTGTCGGTGGAAATGAGCTTGCAAAAACTACTCTCTTTAAGATCCTTGCAGGGGAGATGGAACCTGACGAAGGCTCTTACAAATGGGGTGTAACTACAAGCCAGTCATACTTCCCTAAGGACAACACAACAATCTTCGATACTGACGAGCTTATCGTAGACTGGCTCACACAGTACTCTGAGATCAAGGATGCCACATATGTACGTGGATTCCTCGGCCGTATGCTTTTTGCCGGTGAGGATGGAGTAAAGAAGATGAGAGTCCTTTCCGGAGGAGAAAAAGTACGTGTACTTCTCTCACGTATGATGATCATGGGAAGTAACGTTCTCATGTTCGACGAGCCTACCGATCATCTTGATATGGAATCTATTACAGCTTTAAATAACGGAATGATCAAATTCCCAGGTGTTATACTCTTTGCCTGCCGTGACCACCAGGTAGTACAGACTACAGCAAACCGTATCATCGAGTTCCTTCCAAACGGATCTATGATCGACAAGATCACTACATACGATGAATATCTTGAGAGCGATGAGATGGCACGTAAACGTCAGGTTTACTCAATGTCTGAGGATGAGGAAAACGATAACTAATCTGCAATAACATGATCAATATTCAAAAAGCGCATCCCCGATGGATGCGCTTTTTATGCTTTATATTATTGATTATTAACATATATTATTCTGTTATGCAGTTATACCGCAAAGCCTCATGCTCCGCAATATAAATCAATAAGTCTCCATAACTACAGAAAATAGTTGTAATTAGAGCCACTGCTGTAGGTATTGTTATATCTGCCGCTTGCGGAATATGTATTAGACTTCTCGGCCTCACTCTTTGCAGTATACTCAAGCATAGATGCCTTTGTAGCCACACCATATGCATATGAGCCATTGCCACTAAACATTGATTTTACTTTTGTCTTGTCTGCTTTTTTGAAAATATCCTCATCAATAGAAAGCTTTCCCGTCTGCGAATCTACAGAAATACCGATCTTTGCCAGTGACTTTGCATTGACATTGGTATATGACTGCATAGACTCGAGATTCTTTGTGATCTTTGAAGTCTCTGACTTTGATGCTGCTGATACAAGATTGTTGTAATCATCAACAAATGCTGAAACCTCCTTGTAGGTGGCATCAGTATCGTCCTTGCTGCCATTCTTATACAGATCCTGTGCAGATTTTACAAGATCATCCGCCTCAGACTGAATCTTACTTAAAGTCTTTGTATCATCTTCTGATGTAGAGATAGATGATTTGATTATAGATGATGCCTTTGAGTCCAGACTATCTGAATAATATGATTTTAACAGCTTTGAATAAGTACCTGACCTGATGCTGGAATATGTATTGATATCAACATTTGAAAGGAAAGATGTCACACCTGACAGACTACCTGATGATCCACGGCTTCCAAAGCTTGAAAACAATGTCGATATGGATGATGAATCCCATGCATTAAATCCTACCATAATATCACTCCTTTGATACGTATACAAATGTATTCCTTTACATTCCTGTCTAAAATATAGTATTTTTTCTAAAAAGTGTCAATAATTTCCATCTATATCATCCAATTTTGCTCAAAGAAAATCATATGACATTTTATATGTTCTCTATCTGCCAGTCTATCGGTTCTACTCCGTGTGAGCTTAAGAAGTCATTCGCCTGACTAAAATGCCTGCATCCTAAGAAACCTCTGTAAGCCGAAAGTGGGCTTGGATGCGGTGCTTTTAATATCAGATGCTTCGGATTTGTAAGCATCGGTATCTTTGACTGTGCCGGACGTCCCCACAGCATATACACTATCGGTCTGTCCTGTTCATTTACAGCACGTATTATCGCATCGGTAAACTGTTCCCAGCCATGCCCCTGATGTGAATTTGCTTGATGTGCCCTTACAGTAAGCACTGTGTTAAGAAGCAATACTCCCTGATCTGCCCATTTTTTCAGATATCCGTTATTTGGAATATCACAGCCGAGGTCATCCTGCAGCTCCTTGTAGATATTCTGCAATGACGGCGGTATCTCCTTCTGTGACGGCAGCACCGAAAACGACAAGCCATGTGCCTGATTTACATTGTGATACGGATCCTGTCCGAGTATCAGCACTTTTACCTTATCAAGCGGTGTAAAATGCATCGCATTGAAAATATCCTCTGCCGGTGGATATATCGCATGCGTTGAATATTCATCTTTTACGAAATTATAAAGATCTCTGTAGTACGGCTTTCTAAACTCAGCCCCTACAGCCTTTGCCCATTCTCCCTCTAACATGCTCATAGTTTAATCACCTATCTTCTTACTGACACACCTTTGTCTGCCAGATAATTTTTCAAATCCATTATCTCAAGCTCTTTGTAATGGAAAAGTGATGCTGCAAGCGCTGCATCTGCTTTTCCGTCTGTCAGTGCCTCATAGAAGTGTTCCTTGTTGCCGGCTCCGCCTGATGCGATGACAGGAACTGAAACATTCTCTGCAATAAGTCTTGTAAGCTCGATATCATATCCATCCTTTGTACCGTCACAGTCCATGCTTGTAAGAAGTATCTCTCCTGCTCCCATCTTGTCTGCCTTCATAGCCCACTCTATAGCATCAAGACCTGTATCTATACGGCCGCCATTCTTGTATACATTCCAGCCGCTGCCATCAACGCGCTTTCTTGCATCAATGGCTACCACAACACACTGACTGCCGAATTTGTCTGCGGCATCACTGATAAGCTGCGGTGTGTTGATGGCAGATGAATTTATCGAGATCTTGTCAGCTCCCTCGCGAAGAAGTGCCTTAAAATCATCAACTGTCCTTATTCCACCGCCTACGGTAAAGGGTATAAATACCTTTTCAGCAACTTTGCGCACCATATCCACTACAGTGTTTCTATTATCACTTGATGCTGTGATGTCAAGAAATACCACCTCATCAGCTCCTGCCTTGTCATATGCTGCTGCTATCTCAACAGGATCTCCGGCATCACGCAGATTAACAAAATTTATACCTTTTACAACACGCCCGTTATTTACATCCAGACATGGGATTATTCTCTTTGTAAACATCTTATTCCTCCCCTATCTTTGCAAAATTCTTAAGTATCGAAAGTCCAACCGTACTACTCTTTTCTGGATGGAACTGACATGCAAATATATTGCCTTTTTCCACCGATGCATGTATATATGTACTATATTCTGTAGTTGCCTTTACAATAGACTCGTCTGCTGCCTTTAGATAATAGGAATGTACAAAATATACATATGGGTTCTTTGGCAGCCCGTTAAACAGTCTGCCATTATTTTGCAGATCCAGTGAATTCCATCCAATGTGAGGTATCTTAAGACCCTCCTTATCAGGAATGCGCAGTATCTGTCCATCAAGTACACAAAGGCCCTCCACTCCCTGGCTCTCATCGCTTCCCTCAAAAAGAAGCTGAAGTCCTAAACATATTCCAAGAAATGGCTTATCCACATCAGCCACTTCATGTATCACCTTGTCAAGCTCGTATTTCTTAAGCTGTTCCATGGCATCCCCGAAAGCTCCCACTCCCGGAAGTATCACCTTGTCAGCCTTTAAGATCTCGTGTCTGTCCCTTGTTATCTTACACTCCTGTCCTATTGCAAGAAGTGCTTTTTCCACGCTGCGCAAGTTGCCAGCTCCGTAGTCAATAATTGCGATCATATCAATTTGTCTCCTCTATTAAGCCTAGACTTTTAAGTTTCTGTGACAAGGCAATTGTATATTCATCCCTGTCGCTTATGTTGTATAACGAAACAGCCTCGTCATATGACATATCATATTTGCTGCTTAACGTATCTGAAATTATGTTCTTAAGATTTTCAAGCTCACTCTCACAACCGTATTCTTTTGCATTATCCGCATTGATACTGCATCTTCCGGCTGCACATACAAGTGAATCTGCTGCCATTGAATCATATCCCGATTCGTCAAATGTCTTAAATGAATCGTATTTTGCTGATACTGCTGCAAGTACAGTCAACTTATTGTAAAGCTTTTCATCCTCACCTGAAAGTTCAAGACCGCTTAACTTGCTATAACTTTTTGTATAAAGTGACACCGAATCCGTATCATTTAGTCCAACTCCTGCAATAGCCTCATTATAAAGACTCTGTGCATCTGCAATTCTTGAATTGTTGCCAAGCAAGAATGTACATATCAAAACAAATGCAACAAGTGATGCCACAAAAATGGCGATAAGTATGCACGGACCTTTGGGAAGTTTGGGTCCCTTTTCTGCTGGAGTGCGTTCCTTTTTAGGCTTCTTTTCCTTCTTAGGTTTTGCAGTCTTAGGTTTCTTTTCTTTTTTAGGCTTCTTCTCTTTTTTAGGTTTTTTTTCTTTTTTCTTCTTTTTGCTATTTGAGTCTTTTTCCTCTTCTAATTCATCGAGTATCTGCTGATTTTCATCAGACAATGCCTTTGCATCAGCAAGAGCGCCCTCCAGACCAATCTGTGCCTTATCTTCTGATGGTTCTTTTGTAAAAAATGCAAAAAATCGTTTTAAAAAGCCCGGTTTCTTTTCATTTTCCTTCTTTGTGTTGTCTTTTGTTGCCTGCTTAAGCTTTTCCATCTGTTCGTTTGCATAATCTTCTATTTCATCAGTCTGTTGGTCACCATCTTTTACATCATCAGTTTTTCCTTCAAGCAGCTGTCCTATATCCTCTAAATCCTTGCTGTCAAGCAAATCCAAAAGATCCTTTGACGCATTGCCCGATAGATCAGGTTCTCCTATCTCCTCGATAGTATTTATATCTATAGGCTCACTATCTATATCTACTATATCGTCAGGCTCAAATTCTTCTACAGCCTCTTTGATTTCATTTATATCAGCTTCCGGTTCCTTGTCAATCTCAGACAGTTTCTGTTCTTTCATTCTTCTGTCAAAATCTATAAGCATCTCATCAAGAGTTGCATCATTGTCATCCGGTGCTGCCGTCTGTATATTGGCATTCTCACCTTCAGCCCTTGTATTTTCATCATACAATTCTTTTTCGAAACTTGACAGGTATTCATCATATGTCTCATTCTCAAGTTCGCTCTCAAACTCCTTTAAGAACTCATCCTGATCCTCAGACGAACCAGCATCATCAGTAAAATCATGTGATCCATTCATTGTATTAAGCAAATTATCCAGATAATCTTCTGTAGATTTGTTACCCATTTATATTCTCCATATATAACCTATTAAAGGGATGCAGCAAAAAGCCACACCCCTTATACCCAAATATATTATGCTTCTTCAAGCAGCTTGTCAATCGCTGAAACAAGTTGTCCTATTTCTGGTTTTGTAAGCTGTGCGTCTGCGCCAAGCTGTTCACCTTTTCTGCGCATTTCCTCATTGACAAGAGATGAAAAAATGATAAGTGGAATATCTCTGAGCTCCGGATCACTCTTTACAAGCTTTGTAAGTCTGTGTCCATCCATAAGAGGCATCTCTATATCTGTTATTATACAATTGATCTTGTCTTTTACAGATCCCTGTGCCTGAATATTTCTGATCGTATTCCATGCTTCCTGACCATTCTCGGTGATTATAAGCTTTGTGTAGCCTGATTTCTTGAGGCAGTCAGTTATAAGTTTTGAAAGAAGTGCTGAATCCTCCGCTATAAGTATTGTAGCATCACTTCTGTCTCTTTCTTCCATCTCCTCGATATCATTTACCCTAAGACCTGTCTCAGGACTAATATCTGAAACAATAGCTTCAAAATCAAGGATCACTATGAGCCTGTCTTCCATCTTTATGACGCCTGTTGCAGTACTTCCGTGTTCTCCTTGAAGTGTTGTATCCGGCTTGATGATTGATTCCCATGACACGCGATGTATTCCAATAACCTGATCAACATGGAATGCAACATTTAATTTATTGAAATTGGTAATGATAAAAAGTCCATCGCCCTCTGTCTTAGGAAGTCCAAGACATTTTTTAAGGTTGATAACTGTTATCATTACATCTCGAGGCATAAATATTCCTTCAACACTTGGATGTGTATTAGGAACCGGTGTAACAGGCATATACTGGAGTATCTCCCTGATTTTTGCAACATTTATTCCATAATGATTGTCACCTAATGTAAACTCAAGTACCTCGAGTTCATTTGTTCCTGATTCCAAAAGTATATTTGTATCCATAGTATATCCTCCGCCTCTAATTTATTTTACTATATCATATAATATTTTACAATTCTATCTGATATTTTATGTTATCTTTTGTCACTGACAGCGATACATCATCACAGGCTGTATCCTGAGGTATCTTGAATAGTAATACCACATCAACCGATTCCTGTGGCTTTAATGTACCCTGATATGTAGTCAGAGAATATGTAAGAAACGACCCCTCTGCCTGATAATCTTTACCATCCAAAAATCTGGCCGTGTAAGTCTTTGCATTTGTAAAAAGATCTACATCAACAGCGGCAGCGGTCGAATTTGAAATGGTAAATTTCATAACTGCATAACTTTTTTTTGTTCCTGCCTCCATGGAATAGTAGCTGCCTTCTTTGTATGTATCTGTCTTTGTAACCCCTGCATAAGTAACGCTTAAATTCTCATATCCTATAGCTTCTGCAAGTGATATGGACTCTGTAGTCTGTGTATCAGATGTCAACTTTTCTGCTGCATTTGAAGCTTTTGCAGTCTGTGCCTCTGACTCAGTTTCAGTCTCAGTCTGTTTGTCATTGGATGTTTCTTCTTCCTTTGCCGCTGTCATACCGTCCTTTTGATAGACATTGTACTTTGCGAGAGCATATGCCGAGTACTCAGCGACAAGCTGCTGTTCTTCATCAGTCATTTCGTATAGCTTAGTGCCGCAGCCTGTCATCATAAAGGCAGTAAGTAGTAATACTGCTGTATATTTTATCCTCTTTCTTTTCATTTTATCTGTCCCGTTCTTACATCTGTGACTTTTATCCTAATTAACAATTATAGTATCATATTTAATTAGTGTTTGCAATAAATAACTCCAGTTCAAACCAGAATTCAACACCGTCCTCATGATTTATCACACCACATCCTCTGTGATGTGAATCCATAATGGCTTTTACAATCGAAAGTCCTATTCCACTGCCGCCATATTCTCTGGTTCTTGCCTTGTCAACCTTATAGAATTTGATCCATATCTTATCAAGCTCATCCTGTGGTATAGGCTGCCCCTGATTAAATACGCTAACACGTACAATAGTGTCCTTTATCTGACATGATACAGTTATATATCCGCCTGTTGCACAGTGATTTATCGCATTGCTTACATAATTAGTCACAACCTCTTCTATCCTGAACACGTCACCACTTACATACAGTGGCTTGGTCTGCCTACAGCATATGGTTACTTCATTTTTCTTTGCAAGAATGCCCGCATTGTTTATGACTCCTGTTATTACCTCTGTTATATCAAAACGTCCCATAGAAATAACATCACTGCCAAATTCAAGCTGATTTAAAGATAAGAGTTTCATGACCATGCGATTCATCTTATCCGCCTCGTCAATTATGACCTCACAGTAGAAATTCCTACTCTCCTCATCATCGTTTACGGCATCCTGTAAGCCTTCCGCATAGCCTGATATAAGTGCAAGAGGTGTCTTTAACTCATGAGAAACATTTGAAAGAAATTCTTTTCGCATGTCGTCTATCTCTTCTTTTTTCTTTATATCACGCTGCAATTCATTATTTGCTGATTTAAGCTCACCTATAGTCTGTTCAAGTGTGGCTGACAGCTCATTCATATGTTCACCAAGTTCATCTAACTCTTTTGCACTACGGCTGGTGTTTACGTATTTTGCATCAAAATCTAGTTCTGCCATCTTTGTTGAAAGTTCACCAAGTTTACGCAGAGGTTTTGAGAGATTGCGCGATAAAAGGATTGCGACTACAAAGCCTGCCACAATAGCTGCAATACCGCCCAACAAAAAGAAACGGTTTGACACTTTCACACTCTCTCTTATGCTCTCGAGAGGCGTCTTCATATATACAAAATTGCCATCCATCAGCCTGTTGTTGATGATGATATATTCTGTTCCAAGACGCTTATCTTTCTGCCTTGTCATATTCAGATCCCTGTAATCTGATGGATATGTCGAAAGACTCGCCTCCAAAAGTAATTGAAAAATCTCCTGATTATCAGTGGAGCCTTCTATAATGATTTTTCCGTATTTGTTAAATACAACCGCATCTATATTGGTCCCTGCACATTTTTTCTGCAAAGTTACAGCAAAATCATCATCCGACAGTGTTCCATCTATCGCAGCCTGATCAACCATCTCGTATACTGAAAGCATTTCTTTTTCCTTGTTGTATACATAATACTTTTCAAGGAGAGTATTGTTGAGTATCCAAAATAGTACAACTATGCCAAGCACCAATAGTGACATAACTATCGCAAGCTGCTGTGAAAGAGATTTCTTTTTTCTCATTATCATTTTACCTCAAATTTATAACCCATTCCCCAGACAGTCTTGATGTAATCGCCCTTGTCACCGAGCTTATTTCGAAGCTTCTTTACGTGTGTATCGATTGTCCTTGCATCTCCGAAATAATCATAGCTCCATACACTGTCAAGTATTCTCTCCCTAGAGAGGGCGATTCCTGCATTGTTCATAAAATAATCCAAAAGTTCAAATTCCTTGACACTTAGGTCTATCATCTGTCCATCTATTGAGACGGTGTGAGCGGTCCTATCCATCACAATCCCACCAGCCTCACTTATGTCTGCCGCATCACCTATCTTATTTGCTCTACGAAGAAGTGCTGTCACCCTTGCGACAAGTATTTTAGGTGAAAAAGGCTTAGATACGTATTCATCCGCTCCTATCTCAAAGCCATTTAATTCATCCTTCTCATCACCCTTTGCAGTAAGCATTATGATAGGTATTTTTGAAGTTTTTCTGATCTCGCGGCATACTTCCCAGCCGTCAAGTCTTGGCATCATAACATCAAGCACCAAAAGCGCTATATCCTTATCTGAATAAAATATATCAAGTGCTTCCTCGCCATCACCTGCCTCAAGTACCTCATAGCCTTCTCTTACAAGAAAGTCTCTTACAAGTTTTCTCATGCGGCTCTCGTCGTCTACTACAAGTATTTTTATTTTGTCCACTCTGTCTGTGCCTCTCTTTCGTCTAAAGCTTTTTCCCTTTCCTCAAGCTCCTGCTGCCAGCCTTCATATTTGTCGATTATCTCATTCTCATAATCTACCACATATGGACTATGTCCACTGATGCAGGTTATCGCAAACATAGATACAAGACTTATTGACAGCACTATGGCAAAAAACAATGCTATATGGAATTTTCTCTTGTAAACTAAGATCTCTTTTTTTGCACTTTTGCTGATCTTGCCAGATTTTCTGATATATATCGGACGGATTTCCTCATTTTTGATGTAAGGTATAGTATGAAGAAATTCCTGTAATTCCACAAGAAATGCCAACCCAACAGGTGTACTGAAAGTATCAGGCTTGTTAAGACGCATATAAAGTTTGTATACAATATCCGGATTGTTCATATCCGTATTTTCTTTTATATAACGTATGCCTGCCTTTTCTTTTTGCGCCCGTTTTGCCTCTTCTTCTGTCTCAAATTCAAATCCATCAACTGTAAACATTTTAACTATCTTTCTCTGCTATCTCACCCGAACGGTATGCACCTATCAAAAGCTTAAGGTCTGCTATTTTCTCTCGCATCTTGACTCCTGCATCCGTATCTCCTACGAGAATTCTCTTGTCAAGTATCTCGACTGCTTCACGCCTCGAAACTATATCTCTCTCATCCCTTACTGCGGTCTCCGGTGACTCAAACGGCTCATGCGCTGTAAGTGTTAGTCCATAAGAATTGTAAATAAGTGTATATCCGGCTATTCCTGTACGCCTACGGTATGCTTTTGAGAAGCCTCCGTCTATTACGATTACTTTTCCATCGCTTTTTACAGGACTTTCTCCGCGCAGCCTATGCACCGGCACATGGCCATTTATGATATGATCCCTGTGTCCATGAAGCCCAAACTCTTCAAGGATCTTGTCAGCATATTCTGGCTTATTTATATATTCGTAGTAATAGTTTTTCTTTTCGACCTTTAAATCCTCGTCATCGATAAAATATCTCTCAAAAGTAGCTATCTTTTTACGTCCATAAAGTGGTGAATACGGAGCAGTCCAGATATACCACATGATATCCGTGCCTTTTTCCTTTTCAACTGGATCTGTTGAAAAAAATGCTTTTCTTACATAAGTCTCAAGTATGTCAAAAAGTGCTCTGCCGCTGTATTCTTTGCCATAAATATTTACTTTTGCAAGGCTGCCATCTTTTTCCATCGGAATGCATCCGTGAAAAAGCAGATTGCCATTATATATCTTGTACATGCTACCCTTTTTAAGTAAAAGTTTCACATGCGTGGTAAGCTTCTCACAATGAATAAATGAAGAACGAAGTCTCTGGATCACTTCCTCCTCATCATCCGTAAGCTTATATGGATCATCCGGATCTATTGTAGGAAAATGTGTATCAAGAAGCTTGTATGTCTTTCCCTCAATTACTATAGTGCCTTTTTCATAATCTATATAATCAAGGAGAAGCCTGTTGCTCATCCCATACTCAGGATATTTTTTGATAAGCTGCCCTTCTAGTTTAAAACGTATGATTGCTATCGCTTTGTGCATCTTTTTTGTCATATCATTTTCCATGTTGTTGGTACCGCTCGGTGCCACTTTAAATACAAAACGTTCGCACGGATCATCCCCATATGCTTTAATAGCAAATGTGGCAAGTGGAAGCATATTGATACCATAGCCTTCCTCGAGCACATCGAGATTGCCATAACGTATGCTATTTCTTATAACAGTCGCTATGCAGGCAAGATTTCCTGCTGCTGCTCCCATCCATATGATATCGTGGTTTCCCCACTGTATGTCGAATGAATGATACTTGCAAAGTCTGTCCATAATAAGATGTGGTCCCGCACCTCTATCGAATATATCTCCAAGCACATGCAGATGGTCTACCGCAAGCTGCTGTATAAGCTCAGAAAGAGCCACGATAAAATCTTCAGCTGTGCCAAGTTCTACTGTCGTATTAATAATCGACTCATAGTATGCCTCTTTATTTAAGACCTCTGGCTTTTCCGTAATAAGTTCTTCTATGACATATGCATATTCTTTCGGAAGTGCTTTTCTAACTTTTGAACGAGTGTACTTTGATGATACAGTCTTGCAGACTTCGATAAGCTTATAGAGTGTAGTCTTATACCAGTAATCGATATCTTCTTCAGTTTTTTTAATGATCTCCATCTTCTCTCTTGGATAATAAATCAAAGTAGCAAGTGAAGACTTGTCCGATTTATTGAGTGATTCTCCGAATACATCATCTATCTTCTTGCGGACAGCTCCAGATCCGTTTTTAAGTACATGTGAAAATGCCTCATACTCACCATGTATATCAGACACGAAATGCTCAGTTCCTTTTGGAAGATTGAGTATTGCCTGAAGATTTATGATCTCCGATGAAGCCTTTCCAATTGTCGGATACATCTCTGACAACTGTTCCAAATAATGTAATTGTTCCCTGTCCATTTAATTAATTCTCCTGTTAAATATCATAATACTGATTCATTATCCTGCTTACTTCCTTTTCGATTCCGTCACCTGTATATACACATTTCATCAGACAACGCTTTATATTTTCCTCGAAATTTGTCCCTTCGCATTTGTCCAGGACTCCCTGCAAAGTAAGCTGGATCAGCACATGCTCACCGCTTTGCTGGTCCAATATTATATTCTCATATACCTTTTTGTTGTATTTTTCACTGACAATGGGATACTCAATGATAGCCATTTCCCTCCATTGCCTAAATGTAAGTGACATATAACCCCGCCTGTTCTTTTGTTTCATAGTAACTATTCTAATAGTTACTGTCTTACTATTTATAATACCAATTACTTTACATCTTATCAATGCCTCTGGTACTATTCTTTATAAAAACATAAGAAAAATCAAAAATATTTTTCTACAAACAAAAGACACATGCCGTATGTTCATTTAATACATACGGCATATGTCTTTTCTATTTTAGCTATTATATTTTTAACAATTATATTCTTGACTATTATAGTTCTTACTCTGTAATTTTTATATCATCAAAGCAGTCAAATGTAGCAAAATAATCTGCCGGAGTCTCCGCTCTTCTTATCATCTTTGTTGTTCCATCAGTCTGTAATAAAAGCTCTGCCGAACGAAGTCTTCCGTTGTAATTGTATCCCATAGAGAAACCATGCGCTCCCGTATCATGGATAACAAGATAATCTCCCATATCAATCTTTGGAAGCTGTCTGTCAATCGCAAATTTATCACAGTTTTCACAGAGGGATCCAACCACATCATATGTGTGATCACATGGTGCATCCTCTTTTCCAAGAACGGTAATATGGTGATATGAGCCATAAACAGCCGGTCTCATAAGGTTTGCTGCGCATGCGTCCACTCCAATATACTCCTTATATATGTGCTTTTCATGGATAGCTTTTGTGACAAGACATCCGTAAGGCGCCATCATAAATCTGCCCATCTCTGTGTAGATAGCTACATCGCCCATTCCTGCTGGCACGAGCACCTCATCATATACTTTATGTACTCCCTCACCGATTGTTCTTATATCATTTGGTGTCTGATCAGGCTTATATGCCACTCCTACTCCACCTGAAAGGTTTACAAATTTGATATCGCAGCCAGTCTCATTTTTAAGCTCAACAACAAGCTCAAAAAGCTGTTTTGCAAGCTGTGGATAATACTCATTTGTCACTGTATTGCTGGCGAGAAATGCATGTATACCGAAATACTTTGCACCCTTTGACTTTAAGATTTTAAATGCTTCAAAAAGCTGATCTTTAGTCATACCATATTTTGAGTCTCCAGGATTGTCCATAATGCCGTTTGAGAGTGTAAATACTCCACCCGGATTGTAACGACAACTTATTGTCTCAGGGATATATCCGATAGTCTTCTCAAGGAAGTCAATATGTGTAAAATCGTCCAGATTGATTATCGCCCCAAGCTTATTTGCATATTCAAACTCTTCAGCCGGTGTATCGTTTGATGAAAACATGATGTGTTCTCCGTCAAATCCACATGATTTTGAAAGCATAAGCTCAGTGTATGATGAACAGTCACAGCCCATATCATACTCCTGCAATATTTTGAGCAGATATGGGTTTGGTGTTGCTTTTACAGCAAAATACTCTCTAAATCCCGGATTCCATGCAAATGCCTCTTTTACAGCCTGTGCGTTTGCCCTGATACCAGCCTCGTCATATAAATGAAATGGTGTAGGGAATTTCTTAGTAATCTCCTCAACCTGTTCTTTTGTCACAAATGGTGTCTTTTTCATCTCTTTCTCCTAACTTTTACATAGTAAAGTGTTACACTAAAACTTATGCTACAACAAAATGACTGTATTTTCAAGATTTTTTATGTTATAATTTTTCTCAAATTGGAATAAACTTAGAAATTTAAGTAGAGCTGACTGATTGGATAAGTAATATGAATATAAAAGTACTTCAATATATAGACAATACAAATACTACAAACTGCATAAATAATGCCACCACGGCAGCAACTTCTAATGCTAATGCTCAAAGCAACAACACAGCACATTTTGAAGGGTTTTTAGACAATGCAAAGAAAGCCTCGGCAGCACTCGCCATTGATAAGCTTGTTGCAGAAAGCAGCAATGGTTCTGTTGATGCTACTGCCATACAGCGCTTTTTTGACCAGAATGACATACAAATGACTTTAAATATAAGCTCCGCAGACGTCTCAAGTTCTGTTTCAACAGGAAATACTGCTTCTTCTGTCTTAGACAGTTCATATAAGACGGAAGCTTTTGGACTTTCATGTTCTAGCGAGCTTGATGTTATCTTTAACGAAGCCGCTGATAAATACGGTGTTGATGTCAAGTTTCTAAAAGCAATTGCCAAGTGTGAGTCTGATTTTTCAACCACATGCACAAGCAGTTCCGGTGCTATGGGCATCATGCAGCTCATGCCGGCCACCGCGGCTTCTTTAGGAGTTACAGATGCATACGATCCATATCAGAATATAATGGGTGGTGCCAAATACATAAGTGAAAAGCTATCCCAGTACAACGGTGACAAGTCGCTTGCACTGGCGGCATATAATGCCGGATCCGGAAATGTAGCCAAATATGGTGGTATCCCTCCGTTTAAGGAGACACAAAATTATGTCAAAAAAGTGCTTGCGTACTACAATTCGTAGCTATTTAAGCACGTTTGCAGCCGTAATTTCCATAAATTTAAAAAATCCCCGGAAACATTAATTTTATCAAATCGATGTTTCCGGGGACTTAATTTAAATAAGCTGATGACGGGAATTGAACCCGTGACCCCTTCCTTACCAAGGAAGTGCTCTACCTCTGAGCCACATCAGCACTTATCAGCTTGTTTATTCTACTATATAGAATTATGTTTGTCAACCACAAAACAACCACCATGGGGATTCATCCATCAGGTGGTTGTTTTTATATATGTATGCTGTAAAGCATATGCGACATGTCCACTGTGCATATGAATAATTTTTAGTCGGAACTGAGTGTACCCCAACACATTTTGTTGAAATACAACAGCTCCTTTTGATGAGATTATAATATCATCTAAATGTGTACGATTTGTAGATATGTAATAAAGATTTTCTTAAATTCCAAAATTTTTTATTACATATTAATGAGATTTACTTCATATTTCTACAATATATTTTTCATATGCATTGATCACAGTAGTCTCTCCCACCTGATCAAGACGCTTGAACTGGCGTCCGTAGCTCATATGCACATGACCATGAACAAAATATTTAGGTTTATAATCTCTTATAAGCTTATTGAATACATCAAACCCCGTATGACATCTGTCTTCACCGTCATTTAAACCTTTTGCCGGAGAATGTGTTACAAGTATATCAAAGCCTTTTTTTAGTCTTATCTTCCAGCGAAGCTTTCTGACACGTCCCGCCATTTGACGCTCTGTATATTGATTTGTACCAGGCTTATATCTGTTTGAACCGCCTAGTCCGACAAACCTGACGCCCTCATAGACATATACCTTGTCCTCGATATTTATGCATCCTTCCGGTGGTCTGTCCTTATATTTGTCATCATGGTTGCCATGCACATACAACAGAGGTACACCAACCATGGTCGTAAGAAACGACAGATAGCTAGGATTTAAATCTCCGCATGAGACAATAATATCTATGCCCTTAAAATCCTCTTTTTTAAAATACTCCCAGTAAGCCTTTGATTCCTCATCAGCCAAGAATAATATCTTCATTATAGTTTATTTTCCTCTACACCCTTCAATTCAACTACTGCCTTTGCATTGTCAATAAATTCACTCATCGGAGGAATATTTCCGATAATATTATCAACAAGCCAGTCCATATTCATTATGTCACGCGGTTTCATAGCGTGATCCCCCTTATTGCGCAATATGCCACTCTGATCATATATTTTTCCATAAAATGGCACGATTTCGCCCTGCGTTATATCACTCTTTAAGTGGTCTGCAAGCCTTTTTACACCATATGGCACATGCTTAGAACAGATAAGATCGATAACTCCTGATGACATGCCCCACCAGTAATTTAGCGCTTTTGCTTCCTCTTCGCCCTCTGTCTTGTACGAGCCTGCAAGCACGCTCTGGATAAGCTTCTCATAAAATACGCCCCAGTTCCATACAGGCATAGCAAGATTCAGTGCCTGTTCATCCTGTATCTTATAAAGTCCAAAGTATCTTGATGCGTCATTTGGAGTGATGATATCCTGGTCAGAAACATAATGCAGTTCGTTATCTGCCAGGAATTTTGTCCTGTCATAATCTTTTGTCCTTGACCATGCCAGATATACCTTTGCACGCGGATTGACACATGCAACACCAAGCGCAAATGCATTGATATTGGCGATCATGCCATATATAGGATAATCTGCTATATAGGCTATCCTGTCATTGTCAGTAACAGCTCCTGCTATCATTCCTGCAAGGAATTTTGCCTCGTACATTCGTCCATAATATGTCCTGATATACGGATGAGGAGCATTTAATGAGCAGTTTAAAACGAAAACCTCTGGATGAGCTACCGCTACTTTTAGGCTGTTAGGCATCATCTGTGGTCCGACACAAAATACGATATTTGCTCCATTTGCAATCACATCGTTTAACACTACCTCAACGTTATTTTCATTTACGTTTGTGACATATTCGGTCTCAAGTTTATCTGAAAACGTATCTTCTAGATAATTCCTTCCAAGCTCATGTGCATACAGCCAGGCCGATGTCTTTGGCTCTCTTGGATACAAAAATACAACCTTGAGTTTCTTCGGGGTCTGAGGAATCAGATAATTAAGCAGACTCTTTTTGGTCTGCACTTCTGCCGGATCGAGTACCAGATTTACTTTCTGTGACTCTGCCTCGGCCGCAAATTCTTTCCATATATCTGGTATATTTTTGTTGTAATCACTCTCAGACATCTCAAGCATGGCATCCATGCCAAACACTTCCATGAATACTGTTATGGCATCCCCAAGCTTGATTGGAAGCCTGTTTCCGCCCCTGAAATTGTATACCTTTGAAAATTCAAACATTACCTTTGCAAATTTTTCTTTGGTATCCTCATCCCAGCGACCTTTTTTGCCGACAAGTGTCAGCAGTTTGTCAGCATTGCCAAGCTTTGTAAACTCTACTGAGCAAAGTCCTGTTCTCTCATTAAACTTCATATACTCGTAGTAAAGCTTTATATCATAATCATCCGAAAGCTTTGGAATCTTTCTTGTGACCATAGCAGGTATTGATACTGCATTGAAGTACTTTAGTACGCTCACACGCTTATTGCCCTCGAGTACATAATACCTGTTCATGTACTCAAATGCCTTGATCGGATCCCTGATACCCTCATTCATCTGAGCATCTGACAGATTAGACCACTTGACAGCAAATTCAGTACCTACATCAAGTATCGGCATAAAGTTGGCTGCAAACGAATATGTTCTGCCCATTGTGCTGGTTCCTACTACAAATTCAAGCGGCACCTGAACCAGTCCCATATTCTGCTCTGTCTGTATATCAGACTGTGAAAGTATATCATCTAGTACCGGAAGATATGGGAACTGTCCCTTTGATACTCTTGATCGGTATTCCTTTTTACCCATTTTTAATGCTTCAGTATATTCTATTTCACCCATCTTCTTGTCTCCTTTTAAACCATTTTATCATATTTTCAAAAATTTTAAACATTTCCTTTGATATTTGTCAAAACTTTGCTATAATAAATGTTAGGAAATAGGTACCATTACATATATAGGAGGAAAAATGAAAAATATATCACGGGAAAATGCTGATATTATCGGTGAAGTCGCAAATATCTGCATAGGCAATGCTGCAACAACACTCAGCATGATACTTGGAAAACCTACTAATATCACCACTCCCTCTGTAGAGGTTTTAGCAAAAGAAGATGCTTTAGATAGTGAAGATCGTATTTTGGTTAAAGTCCCATATACAAAAGGTCTTGACGGAACCAACCTTCTTATTATAAGATTACATGATGCATTAGTCATTGCAAATCTTATGATGGGCGGTGACGGGGTTAACATTTCAAATGACACTCTCGATGACATAACTCTTTCAGCCATCTCAGAGGCAATGAACCAGATGTGTGGCACAATAGCTACATCTATGTCATCTTTACTGAATGCGCCTACCGACATAGGTTTTCCACTGATCAATTCAAAAGATTTAAAGACATTTGATATTCCGGAAGAATTGTGCAACGGAACAGATATTGTCAAGGTAACATTTAAATTAACTGTCGGAGATCTTATAGACAGCGATCTTTTACAGTTATATCCAATCAGCATAGTTAAACAGATTATCAAACAGGAGGATTAAGAAATATGGCTAGAATATTAATCGTTGATGATGCAGCATTCATGAGAATGATGTTAAAGGATATCCTTACAAAAGGAGGATTTGAGATTGCCGGAGAAGCTGCCGATGGAAACGAGGCCGTTGCAAAATACAATGAATTAAAACCTGATCTTGTAACTTTAGACATCACAATGCCAAATAAAGACGGAATTCAGGCACTTAAGGAGATCAAAGCAGCCGATCCAAACGCTACATGCGTAATGTGCTCTGCTATGGGACAGCAGTCTATGGTTATAGACGCAATCCAGTCAGGTGCAAAAGATTTCATCGTCAAGCCATTCCAGGCTGATCGTGTAATCGAATCCATCCGAAAAGTTCTTGGATAATTTTTGTATAAAAATAAAAGAGACCTGTCACAGTGGCAGATCTCTTTTTTTATTCTGTTATAAAACTATAGTTTTGCAAGACTCTCAATCGCATTGTTTTCCAATATGGTTTGTGAATGTTCCATGAGAAATGCTCTCTTATCAGTTCCCGCTATTATATCATCTGCATACTCATCTGCAATCACAGACATACGCTCAAGATCTTTCTCTTCACATCCCAACAGATCCATTCCAATATAATACTCCCCCTCATACTTGTATAACTGCGATGAGGGAACAGGAAGTGCTGATAGAATCTTTGAAAATCTTACTGCTGTCTCAAACTTTTCGAATATAAAAAGCACAACTGATATATCACTTTCTGCATCATCAGACTTTCTTTGTCCAGCTGCATTCTTCGCCTTCTCAAGTATATCAGATGGCATGGAATTCATCAGTCCATTTACTATGTCCTTAAGATGCTCCATCATCCCATCAGTGGCTGGGTGTTCTGAAAATGTCAGGGAAAGCGTATGGTCAGACAAAAAGTCAGCCCTTACCGTCTTTATTCCCATATTGAATTTGATACCAAACTCATCTTCTGCCATATCAAATATCTGATTCATGAATTCCTGGGTACGCTCTCCATTGCTCATGATCTCATCTATAGTATATCCCAGATCGTATATCTCTTCCTCTGAAATAACACATTTTACTGTATGTTCACCAACTCTTGAGAACTCCATACTAAGCTTCACCTACTTTCTTTTTAGCTTTTGTCTGATGCGCTGCAGCGCATTGTCTATAGATTTGTCAGGTTTGTCAAGTATCCTGGCAATTGTAGTATAATTATTGCCATCCAAATACAACTCCAACACCTTCTTTTCCATATTACTCAGTTTACTCCACAACTGTTCCTGAAATTCTTTAAACTTTTCCTGCTCGATAAGAAGCTGCTCTGGACTACTTATATCGTACGACACAAGATCCTCCAGACTTTCCCCATTTTGTTCCTGTGAAAAAGAAATGTATGTGTTGAGTGGAATATGCTTCTTGCGATTTGACGCCTCAAGTGCCGTACACAGCTGTCTAGTGATACATAGCTGGGCAAAGTTAAAAAATGATGAATCCTTGTCATCACGATAATCTCTTACTGCTTTAAAAAGACCTATCATACCTTCCTGTATCAGGTCGTCATTTTCGCCACCTATCAGATAGAGCGTATTAGTCTTTTTTCTGACAAGGGGCTTATATTTTTCCAATATAAAGTCCATAATTTCATTTTTTTCATCTTCACCGCTGTGCAATCTCTCAATAAGCTGCTCATCAGAATACCTGCTGTAATCTTCCACTATTCTTTCCTTCTCAGTTGTTCTTATCTTATTTTTTCATAATTCTTTGTCTGACGATCTCATATGCAAGCACTCCTGTTGCCACAGAAGCATTTAAAGAATCGATATCTCCCGACATAGGAATTGATGCGACCATATCGCAGTTTTCCTTTACTAGTTTACTCACTCCATCTCCCTCATTTCCGATGACAAGTCCGATCGGTCCTGTGAGATTTAGATCATACATGGTAGTACCACCCATATCGGCACATACAAACCACATTCCTTTTTCTTTTAATTCTTTTATAGTATTTGATATATTTGTTACCTTTGCAACAGGTGTATAATTTATTGCTCCTGCCGAAGTCTTTGCAACTGTAGGAGTGAGTCCTACCGCACGTCTTTTTGGTATGATGATGCCGTGCGCTCCCGCCTGATTTGCAGTACGTATGATAGCACCCAAATTATGCGGATCCTCAATGCCATCTAATATGATAATGAAGGGCGGTTCACCTTTTTTATCGGCTTTTGCAAGAATATCATCAACCTCAGCATACTCATATGCTGCTGAAACTGCGATAACTCCCTGATGTTTTCCGGTATCTGAAATCTGATCAAGTCTATCTTTATTTACATAATTTATGATCGCGTCATGCTTTCTTGCCTCTCGTGTGATAGATTTTACCGGTCCATCCTGACAGCCGTCAAGCACATATATCTTGTCTATAGTCTTTCCCGAACGAAAAGCCTCTAACACGGCATTTCTGCCCTCTATATAGTTTTCGTGAAAATTCTTTTTTTCCTCTGTTCTTATATTTTCCATATTTTGTCCTCTTTTTGCATGATATACGTTTTCTCGAAATAGTGCTATATTTCTATTCCAAGCAGCTCCACACCAAGCTTTGTAAGCTCGACAACACGCTCGAAATCATCCTTCAGATAAAGATATCCCATAAGAGCTTCAAGCCCTGTAGCCTTGCGATAATCAGCCATAGTTGCATTTTTTGCCATGGTAGGCGACTTTGCATTGCGGCCTCTTTTGTAAATATCGGTCTCCTCTTCAGTAAGATGCGGTTCTAAGGCTTCTATCATGATTGCCTGTGTGTGTGCCTTTACGATATTGCTTGTATGTCTATGGAGCTGACTTGCCTTTGTATTGCCCTTTCCAACAACTACAGAACGGATAACTATATCAAATACGCCATCCCCTATGTATGCCAGAGCAAGTGGCGAATATGTCCTGATATCAACATCCTTGATTCCAAATTGCTCCTTGATATATGAATCTATCTTCATCCTATACAAGCTCCCATTTAACACCTTCACGGGTATCTTTTATAGCTACACCTTTTGCTAAAAGCTCATCTCTTATGGCATCCGCTGTTGCAAAGTCCTTTGCTTTCTTTGCTTCGGCACGCTCTTTAATCTTTTCATTAATAAATGCTTCAAGATCACTGTCCACTGATGAAGCACCCTCAAGTAATGCTTTTCCCGACTCTAAAAGTCCAAGATCGAGCACCTTATCGAAGTCCCCTACAAGTGCAAGCTTTGTCTTGTCTGAGATGTCAGCCTTTAACATATCATAAACGATAGTGATAGCCATTGATGTATTAAGGTCATTTGAAATAGCCTCTGTAAATTTCTGTTTAAAATCAGTAAAAGAAGCCTCATCAACATCTCCCTCGTCCCTAAGCTCAGCCACTCTCTTTGCAAGTTTATTATATGCTGCAACGGCATTGTCAAGCGCATCAAATGAGAACTCGAGCGGCTTGCGGTAATGTGACTGTAAGCAGAAAAATCTGTATGCAAGCGGATTGTAGCCCTTCTCCTTTAGTACTGAGACTGTAAGGATAGCTCCTTTTGACTTACTCATCTTTCCTGCTCTGTCATTTAAGTGATTGACATGGAACCAGTATTTGCACCAGTCATGTCCGAGATAGCTCTCTGACTGTGCGATCTCGTTTGTGTGATGCGGGAAGATATTGTCCACTCCTCCACAGTGTATATCCACGTATTCTCCGAGGTGTTTCATGCTGATGCATGAGCACTCAATATGCCAGCCCGGGTATCCTACACCCCATGGACTCTCCCATTTGAGTGCCTGATCCTCAAACTTGGACTGTGTAAACCACAGTACGAAATCATTTTTGTTCTTTTTATTTATATCCTCCTCGACATCATCACGTACTCCGACCTGAAGCTGCTCTTTTTCAACAGCTGAAGAAAAGACAAAGTAATCGTCAAGCTTTGATGTATCAAAGTATACATTGCCGCCTGCGAAATATGCATAGCCTTTTTCAATGAGTGTTTCTACCATATGTATAAACTCAGGAATACAGTTTGTAGCAGGCTCTACCACATCCGGCATTCTGTTGTGTACAGCGGTAAAATCCTTAAAAAATGCATCCGTGTACTCTTTTGCAATCTCCATAACGGTCTTGTGTTCACGCTTAGCACCTTTTAACATCTTGTCCTCTCCGGTATCTCCGTCGCTTGAGAGATGTCCTACGTCAGTGATATTCATGACACGTTTTACGTCATAACCCACATATCTAAGTGCCTTCTCAAGCACATCCTCCATGATATATGAACGGATATTTCCAATATGTGCAAAATGATATACTGTAGGTCCGCATGTATACATACCGATTTTGCCATCTACTCTTGGGATAACCGTCTCGACCTGTCTTGTAAGTGTATTATAAAATTTGAAATTGTTTTCCATTTTTTCTGGTATCTCCTTGTATAAAATAGTTGTAACTACAAAATATCTCTACTGTTGCTTAGGACAGCCTCCGCAGCCACTGCAATTTCCGCCTACAGCCATGCTTGCCTCATAAAGTCCACTCAGTGCGCATATCGCCTGGGAAGCAATTCCCTCTTCCCTTCCGGTAAAGCCAAGCCACTCCTCTGTAGTAGCCTTTATATTTACCTGATCTGTTGATATGCCAAGTACATCAGCAACGTTTTTTTCCATCTGCTCTATATAAGGACGAAGCTTTGGCTTTTGAGCTATGACAGTAGCGTCGATATTCTCAACTATATAACCCTTTTCAGTAATCAGATCCCTGACATGCTCTAAAAGCTTCATGCTTGAGATGCCCTTGTACGCAGGATCACTATCAGGAAAATGCTTTCCTATATCACCAAGTGCCGCTGCTCCAAGCAGCGCATCCATGATCGCATGTACAAGCACATCCGCATCCGAATGTCCTAGCAGTCCAAGCGTATGTGGTACAGTCACACCTCCAAGTATCAGAGGTCTGTCGGCTACTAATTTATGGACATCATATCCCATTCCTACTCTCATGTAGTACCTCTTTCTATATTATATTTTTGAATTTGCATCATACTTTATGATACGATGCTGTCTTTTAAGCCTTTAATCATATTATACAGTATAATTGCAACTCATCCAATATAATATCTAAAAAAAATCGCCCCACAATGTGATGTAGGGCGATTTTGTTATATGCATTCGTATATCCTTTAGAACCTTTTTACTATGCAAGTGCTGCTGTAATGATAGCCATTGAGTAAACCTCAGCTGCATTACATCCACGAGAAAGATCATTGATAGGAGCATTAAGTCCAAGTAAGATTGGTCCATAAGCCTCGAAATTACCAAGTCTCTGTGCGATCTTATAACCAATATTTCCTGCATTGATATCAGGGAAAATGAATGTGTTAGCATGTCCAGCAACCTCAGACTGTGGACATTTTGTACGAGCTACACGTGGTGCAACTGCCGCATCAAACTGGATCTCACCCTCGATTGGGAGATTTGGATATTTCTCTTTAGCCTTGTGAGCTGCGTTTCTCATCTTGTCAACATCCTCGCCCTTTCCTGATCCGAGTGTTGAGTAGCTAAGGAATGCAACCTTTGGATCGATACCGAATATTCTTGCACACTCTGCTGACTCACCAGCAATCTCAACAAGCTCGTCCTCTGTAGGATGAATATTGATAGCGCAGTCGCTCATTGCAAGTACCTCGTTCTCACCTGTAGCAGATGGACGAACAAGAATGAAGCATGAAGATACGATTGTATTGCCAGGCTTTGTCTTGATAAGCTGTAATGCTGGACGAACTGTATCTGCTGTTGAGTATGTAGCTCCTCCGAGAAGAGAATCAGCGATGCCCATCTTTACAAGCATTGTTCCAAAATAGTTGGCTGCTGAGAGGATTCCTCTTGCCTGCTCTGGTGTAACACCTTTGCTCTTACGAAGCTCGCAGAAAAGCTCTACCATCTCATCCATACGATCAAAGTTGTTCGGATCGATGATCTCTGCTCCACGGATATTAAATCCACTCTCCTCAGCACAAGCTGTGATGCGCTCTGGATCTCCAACAAGGATTGGATGTAAGAAGTTGCTTGCAAGTAAACGCGAAGCAGCCTCAAGGATACGTGGATCCTCTCCCTCTGTGAATACGATTTTCTTTGGGTCTTTCTTTAAGATGTCAATTAACTGTCCAAAACCAAACATGTTTTAATTCTCCTTTATATATTATAAATTATTTATGTATATTATTGCTTTGACCGGTATTTATTATATGCATATCAGCAGTAAATCGATGTCAGTTACCAGCCACTAACTATAATATACTCATTTTCTATGAATATCAATAATTGTTAAAAGGTTGTCAAGATGTTCGCAAAAAAATCCAATCTACATAAACAAAAGGCTGACAGAAGTTTTTATTCCTCTGTCAGCCTTGTTATTAATTATTATGCGAGTGCTTTAAATGCTTCGTCGAGATCCTCGATGATATCATCGATATTCTCTGTTCCGATTGAAAGACGGATAGTATTTGGCTTGATGCCCTGATCTAAAAGCTCTGCCTCATTGCACTCTGAATGAGTAGTTGATGCAGGATGTATAGCAAGTGATTTAACATCTGCTACATTTGCAAGGAGTGAGAAAAGCTCGAGGTTGTCGATAAATTTCTGTGCTTCCTTTGCACCGCCCTTGATCTCGAAAGTAAATATTGATCCACCACCGTTAGGGAAATATTTCTTGTAAAGTTCCTGCTGCTCTTTGTCCTCTGAAATAGAAGGATGGTTTACCTTCTCTACAAGAGGCTGATCCTTTAAGTACTGTACTACCTTGAGGGCATTCTCTACATGACGCTCTACACGGAGTGAAAGTGTCTCAAGTCCCTGAAGGAAGATGAATGAATGAACAGGTGAAATTGTAGCTCCTGTATCACGAAGGAGGATTGCTCTTATATATGTAGCAAATGCTGCAGGTGCGCAATCTTTTGCAAAGCTTACTCCGTGATATGATACGTTTGGCTCTACAAGCCATGGCCATTTGTCATTCTGTGTCCAGTCGAATTTACCGCTATCTATGATAACACCACCGATTGTTGTTCCATGTCCACCGATAAACTTTGTAGCTGAGTGAACTACGATATCTGCACCGTACTCGATCGGGCGAACAAGATATGGTGTTGCAAATGTATTATCTACGATGAGCGGGATTCCTGCCTCATGTGCAATATTTGCGATCTTCTCGATATCAACAACCTCCGAGTTTGGATTTCCAAGTGTCTCGATCTCGATTGCTTTTGTATTTTCTTTGATAGCTGCTTTGATTCCGTCATAATCGAATGGATCTACAAATGTAGCTTCAATTCCGTAATCAGGAAGAGTATGTGCTAAGAGATTGTATGTACCACCGTAGATATTTTTAGCTGCTACGATGTGATCTCCCGCATGTGCTACTGCCTGGAATGCATATGTAAGTGCTGCCGCTCCGGAACCAACTGCAAGTGCTGCTGCTCCACCCTCGAGAGCTGCAATTCTTCTCTCGAATACATCCTCTGTAGGATTTGTAAGTCTGCCGTAGATATTTCCGGCATCTCTAAGACCAAATCTGTCTGCTGCATGCTCACTGTTGTGGAACACATATGATGATGTAAGGTAGATAGGAACTGCTCTTGCATCTGTAACCGGATCAGGTGATTCCTGTCCTACATGTAACTGTAATGTCTCAAATTTTAAATTTCTGTCTGCGTAATGTTTCTTGCTCATTTTAATACTCTCCTTTTAATCTGATATGTTAATGTTGTTTGTTTTGTCTGTTCCTTTGAACTGACTATATCATACCATCTTTCTAGGAAAAGTGTTAATATTAATAACTAAGAGCTTGCTATAAATTTTGCTTATAGTGTTAGTCTAGGTCCGCAAGCCCCAAGCGACTTACATCAAATGTCTTGTACGTTTCAGGTGTTTTTACCTCTACCTCCCTGCCATTTTTTTGCTTATAAATATCACTATATGCAATAGCATAAACTTTGATTGAACTGCTTCCTTTTGGTAATATAGAAATCGGTACTTTAATCTTGTACGTTTTATCATTACCAAAACAGGTTCTGATATTATCACCATCAGTAGGACTAATCGGATCTACTTCTATTCCATCAGAATTAAGTGAATAAATCTGCCATTTTACTTCTTGCAAATAAACAGTTCCTTTACCTGTTTCCAGGATTCTTTTATCTTTTTTATCCTTTTCATAATCTTCTTTACTACACTCTATATAAAACTGTGTATATACCCTTGTCTTGGATGTGATCTGATTTTTTAAATTATTTGTATCTGTTACAGTAAAGTAAACATCCCTGGTTGTATCAATACCGTCTAAAGAGGCTGCCTCTACATCACCAGAGTCCTGATCGATCGCATCGTCAATAGTTGTATAAATTGTATTTACGTCTGCTGAATTTCTGTCATAATCCTCTTTTAAAAGCAGTTCCGGTGCATGTGGTACTGAATCATATGCCATAATCATTGTATTTACAAATAACTGAAGTTCTCCATACTGCTGCCAGCTTGCATTAGAACAGCCCATTCCATTGTATGTAATATTGCCATCAGTATATAGATAATAGTTATTTCTTGCATCACCAGCTGAAACCTCATAAGATCCACTATTACTTCCCCAGTTGCTAAGAGCGTACCAAACCACCAGATCTGTTTCTCCGTCCTCATCTGCATCCTGATTTAAATCAAGCTGATAATAAGGATTTCCTGATAAAGTAAGTGCCTGCGACGCAGAAATTGTACATGGATACATAGTAATCTGTCCTTTATTAAGAATCAGTGTATTTGTAGCATTGCTTTTTCCAATCTGAAGGTCCTTATAAATTCCATATTTACCGGTCTGTTCACTGGCCTTCTGAAATTCATTTAAATCCGGGAAAGTAAATCCCTGTGCATTCTTTATTATTTTTGTTCGATTGCTGCGTGGCTCATATGCTATATCCTTGTTCTTGCTATTAGAATATTCAACTACCTGGTTATAGTCCGTTTCATTACTGTCTTTTGATATATCAACACCCTTTTTTAAAGGTGAATCTTCCGTAGAAATACCATATCTGTCCATTCCTACAGTATCTCTTAGATTCCTGTTAAAGCTCAAGCCCCATACCTTTTCGCTTTTATCATCAAAATTGTAGTATGATGTTGTATCATGTGTTACAAGAACAGCATTTCCCTCATCAATATATTCTTTTATAGCTTTTAAATCATCATCAAGATTATCAATCTGATAAAATTCGCCATAGCCCATGATGATTAGATTGTAATTTTTTAGTTTTCCCTCTTTACATATCTGTTTAAGCTCGTCGGAATCAGATTTTACAGTATGAATTGTAAAATCGTAGTCCTTAACTTCTTTTAAAATTCCAGACAAATGCGACTTCGTTGAATCCTTATACACTTCCTCTAAATTATATGTGGATGTTCCTGAAGTATTGATCTGTAATACATTGACTTTCTCTGGACTACCAACTTTCTCATGGACAAATCCCGATGCAAAATCATATCTGGATGTATTATCCAGCAGTCCTACAACAAGTTTCCACTGAATCAAACCATTAACATGTGTAAGATCATATACCAGTTTATACTTTTCTCCTGCTGACACATTATATGTATAATTTCCACCTGCATCAGCCTGCGGTGTAATCTCATCTTTGTTTAAATATAGCTTAAAGCTCGATGCCGAAACTTCCTCTGTTTTCTTTGAAAACTTGCCATCTTTATTGGAATCAATATATAATTTCACACAATAACTTTGATTATCCGCAATGTTTCCTACACTGGATATATCAAATTCTAAAGATAACTTGTCCTCATTTAATTCAGTATATTCTTTTCCATCAGAGTTTTTAGGTGCTGTAAGATTAACCTTCGGTTTGCCTTCTGTCAATACATTGTACAAATTGTATGCCGACTCACTGCTATCAACAGCAATTGCATTTGTACTTTGATAAGCATATTTGAGAAATTCAAATATATTTGAACTATTATCAATAAAAGTTTCATTAATATGTGAATCACTGGTATATGAGAAAAATCCATATGAAAAAACTATTGGAAATCCTGAATCAAGATAATCTTCCAAAGCCTTTACCTTATCCATCGTAAGATCGTTTCCTGATGCTCTGTATGTATTCGGTGAAGAGGCATAGTTTTTATCATTTACATTTGGAAGAGTTTGTATCAGCGTCTTTTCATTATTTGTTCCAACCAGATAATCAGTATCAAGTAATCCTGCATGTCCATTTTGGGGATCAATTACTACAATATCTCCTATATTAGAATAGACCAATCCATTCATATTTGAATCGTTATATAATGTATTGCACGAATCATCTGTATTAAAGCTTTCTATATTGAGTCCAAAATAGATCATGTCATATTGTTTAATATCATCAATATGGCCAATAAATTCTGCTGATGTCATCCTTGTTATTTTTACATTATCTGAATCAGGACAATCTTTTCCAAGCCATGACTTTAATGTCTCATAATAAAGAACTTTCTTGTATAATACATCTTCTGTGTTATAACCATTGCTACGTCCAGGTTCAATTTCCAGAATATTTAAACTTTGTATCTTATCAGTTTTTATTTCGGCTTTATACTTATATGCAATTATATAGCTTATGATTACATTTTTACTTATCTTCTTATGCAGCAGTTCTTCGTTTTGTTTCTCTAATGTCTTATTCTCTGAATTAATGTATTCTGCAATTTCACCAAATCCTATATTAAATGCATCTTCCTGAAACTTCTTACCTGTATCACTATCATTTGAAGATGTAAGCGCAGTTGTAAACGCATCCATTATAAATGGCATCCTGCCTTCTGTATTCGAAGGAATGATATAAACAGCATTGCCATTTAAAAAGCCATTTGGATAATCATTCTCAGAAGCAAATAAAAGTGCATTGTAATTAAAATTCAAAGAATACAATGAATCAAGTGACATATAATGTCCGTTGTAAATATCATTTCCGTCCATATTCTTTGAAAGTTTGCTATTTCTACAACTTAATGCTGCCATAAGCTTATACATATTAGATGCACCATAGAAATTATTACAATTTTTTACCTTGCCATAATCTAATATAACCGGCAATTTCTTATTGTCACTGCTTATCTGCTGGCATATCTTCTTAGCAAAATTTTCACTTATATCATCGGCTGTTGAATATGCAGAATTCTTGTCAGCCGATAAGCCTGATTCTGATATATACAACAAATCAATTGTATCAAGTGAAAGCGACTCTAATTCTTTAGGAGTAACAGTATTGACTCTAAATTTTATATTTTGATCGTCATCAAATACATATTTTCTAAACCAGTCTCTGTTTTTGAATCCTGTTTTAACATATACTGTATTAGTGATAACCTTATAACCAAGTGTAGCATCTGCATCTTTCTCAAGCTTATAAGAGCCATTACCCACACCTACAAATGAAAAATTTTCCCCATTTTCTTTAATTCTAAAATGACCAAGGGTCTTAATAGAGCTTCTTTCATCAGTACATTTTATATAAGGTTCTTCGGTATCCAGCACTCCACCGTAAAGTCCATCTTGCTTTGGACAGAACTGCGTTTTATCTTCATCTACCTCAAAATACTGAACATCATTTTGAATATCTTCTAGTGATACATATTCATAAATGACCTGTTGATAATATACATCTCCATTTTGAAAATTCTTATCAGTATATATACTTGTATCAACAAAATCGCTAGTATTTCCTATATACTCGTAAACTCCATTTCTAAATGCAAAAATCTGCATATTTTCCTTATTGTGTATTGCATAACCAAGTTCCCACTTATATCCGTTATCTCCAACCAAAACTGCTTTAGAAACCTTATACGCCTTATGAATATACTTTCCACTTTCATCTTTTTGCAAAAAATAAGTCTCCTGGGTTTGACCATCCGGAATTTTAGCCGCCTTAAACTCAATATTATAATATCCGCCCAAAGCATTGCCATCTGCATCTTTACTGTCACCTACATATACATAATGATCGACATTTTGTTCATAATCGCCATCATAATTTCCATCCTCATTTACAGCAACTTCATACTCATGTCCGAAGTTATAATCGCCCTTGCCATCACCAACTTCTTTCATAGAGTATCCCTTTGTTCCGGCAGGGATCACTTCATCTCCTGCAAGATCTATTTTTTCCCATTCACTATCTGTTTTAACTGTTCCATCGCTATCTTCATCAGGATTTACATAACTCTCCTCATATTTTTCATAATAAAGAGGTTTTGTATTTTCTTCTTCACTGTCGTCTACTATTAAAGAGAGCTTTTCTTTTAAATCAGTTATATATTTTTCTCTCGCCTCTGCCCCGGTACCATCATCTTTGTATAAAGCTGAAAGCCCACTTAAACCCAGATCAGGTTCCTGCCCATCAATAAGAAATCCGAATGTAGCCATGTCTTTATTTGGAACAACCTCTACGATATTAAAAACAGACTCCTCAGTCTGACTTTTTATTATCTTTTGAATTCCATCAAATACCGCATCGGCTTTTACTCCGGTAAGACTGTTATATACCACAAGTGTCACCGTAAGCACGGTTCCGGTAAGAACGAGCATTATTGGCAATATTACTTTTTTCTTTAGTCTGGCTTTCTTCATGCTTCTCTCCTAACTACATCTTATTACGCATTGTAAAATTCTGTGTAGAGTTATATGTTTTATCATCATTTTTAAAGTCCACATCAAAATTGACTGAATTTTTATCCTTATCGATTGATGCTGAAAAATCTTCTATGTATTCTGCCATGAGTTCTTTGTCCCCGCCATTTTTTTGCAGATACAATTCCTTTTTATTATAATCCAATGATATATTATATGTTGTATTTGTTTCATTTCCATCTTCATCGGTTATTTTTTTTTGGATTTCCACCTTTGAGACATCCTCTCCCATTGTAGCAGTATCATTACAAATAGTCACTTGTGTGGCACTTTGCACCAAATCTCCGAGTTGATTCATCAATATCTGTGATTCATACTGTAGGTCCACTTCTTTACTCGCTGATTTGTACTGTTTTGCGCTTGTTCCTATAAATCCGGCAACTGCAAGTCCGACCAGTCCCATGATAGCCATTACAACTATAAGTTCCACTAAAGTAAATCCGGCATTCAGGCATGCGCACATTTTTTTGTCTTTCTTTTGTGATACTATAATATCCATCATCTGACCAATCCTCCTTTCGCTGCATTTATCAATATATTATGACATGCTCACCTTACCCGTTTCAGGATAAAGTTTAATTACTTTTTCTGTAGAATTCTTTTTTATCTTTATCAAAGTACAGTATCTCCCGTCGTCTCCAGCTTTAAGTGAACCTGAACCCCGATTAAACTCGACAGTTATTTTATGTGCTTCATCTAATGTCAGTTCTTCCTTATAGTTGCCTGACTCATCCGTCAACATATATGTAATCTCTAAGTTGCTTCTGCCAACACGGATTTCTTCTAATGTTTCTTTCCCTGATCCATCAATTTCTTTTACAATACAATAATATGCCTCGCTTGTACCCGCAGTATTTCCTTTTTGAATTGTAAGGATAACCTGATCCTTTCCCATTGTAGATACTCGTGTATCGTTTATGGATGACTTTATATCTCTAGCGCACTGCTTTACGGCTACTCCAAAGATAGACGCAATAGACATTACTGCCCCGGTAGTGAGTATTGCCATGATTGCTATGACAACTATAAGCTCAACCAGAGAAAATCCCTTATTGTCGTTTATTTTCTTGTTATAGGTCTTATTACAGCTTAAACTCTTAATAAGACTACTCTTCTTTTTTTCACAAAACATATAAGAAATTTTCTCCTTTCTTGGTTTTATCGCTTAATTTTAATTTTATTTTTACTTCTTAGACCAGTTTTCATATGTGATAAGCTTTGTATAATCCAGTTCTTCCACATCCGAAGCGTCATCTCCGAGATATATTTTTCCATCCTTAAAAATGTCATACAGATGCATAGCATCCTCACTCTCATCTGCCTTTTCAAGCAACAGTGATCTAAATATTTCCTGAGTTGAATTAGCGATATTGTTTGATTTTTTAGAAATATTTATCTTTCCTTTTGCTATTACTGTACCTGTAAAATCTGCGTCTAAATTAACATCACCGGTTGCAATAATTAGCGATATATTATTAGTATTGCTTGTCGAGTCATCTTTGTATGTTCCTTCAAATGTGTATGCCTTAGCATTTGTCACAAGCGCACGATATGTTTTGCCCCTTACAGTTGTTTCAAATATAAACTGCGAACTGCCCTTTTTGCCAAGAAGCGAATTAATCTGCGACTCATCTATCAGATTGTCAAAAAGTATATTTGATGCTTCGCCGCCATTTAGCTGATCATAATCTGTGATAAGCTTTGATGTTAGAGCTGTATATGTTTTCTTTAGTGCTGCTGTTTCACTGCTTATACCAGACTTATTTCCCGAAAGAATCTTTAATTCTTTTTGATCAGTATCACCGTCATCATATATGGAATATTTTCCTGCTGTATAAATACTTGCTGAATCCCTGCTTACTTTTATTGATTCTGTATAAAACCTTGTATATTTAAGAAGTTTTGCCTCTGCATCTTTATCCTGGTTGAAATAGTCCTCATAATACAAAGATGCCTTTTCTCCGGGTAAATTAACATAATAATATACAAAACCGCTATCTGAATCATCTCCTGAAGCAGGAACAAATACTTTCCTGATACATGATGATATATCACTTTCACTCATATAATTTGAAAGTGCCTTGCCGATTTTTGAACTTGTGACATTGATATTTACCTCTGTATATTTTTTTCCATCCTCACTTGCTCCTGTTATCTTCTTATACTCCGCATAAGTCAATGGATTTTTGTTATATAATGATTTGGCATCTGCTCCACTGCCATCTGTTCCTATGCAATCTGCAGGCACAAGATATGCAATCTGATTTCCTTTTACCGAAACAGATTCACCTGTACCAACGTTTTTATTTTTATTTCCATCGAGCGTTCCATTTACGGAAGCTGTATTGATATATGCATATCCGGCTACCATAAGCTCACTCAGCTGGCTCATATCAATTGATGATTTTTTCCCATTTATGATAATTGCACTGCTATTTCCTGCAATTCCATCTGATACATTATTTTGATCACCAAATCCGACATATCTGCCGTTTCCGTTATAACCAAGCGTAACATTTGACTTAAATCCCTTAATAGTAAGATCGTCTGCCACATATGTATTGCCTTGCAATAATGCATTTGCCCCCTTTACATATATATTGTCTGACCAAAGCTGACATTGGTTAGAAACTGTAAGATTTGAATTACTGCTGGTATTTGCTGTGGAATCTCCTACATTTAGGTCTCCTTCGGCTATAAAATAGCTTGTATTTTTCACATTAAGCGTTGTATGATTTGGAATCGCAACGCTTGTTGTATCATCTGATAATCCAAGAACTTTTGGACTTCCGGCATAAAGATTTCCTTCCAGATTGACAGAATTTCCATGGTCATTTGCTATTATGACACCTGTATTTCCTATTAACGAATATGCAAAAATCTCCGGCACGGCACCAGACGCTGAAAATTTCATATCCGGTGCATCCAGAGCAATATCAGTCTCTATTATTGATTCGTATCCTTGTGAATCAATGTATTTTACTTTTATTCCTTTGATGACAACCTTATCATTATATACAGTAAGCATTCCGGTATCTAGACCATATTTTGCAGAAGTTGTAGTAATATCCGCATGCGGATTGCTACCGTCTTCTATAAGACTTTTATCCACATAAGCCTTGAGCTTACTTATAGCATATGTATACTCTCCTGATGCAGAATCTTCTGAAAGAATATTCTTTAATGTCTCTACATATTTTTGTTTAAAGGTAGTTTGTCTGGTATTTTCATCCTGCGACGCGTAATTTTCAAGAACACTGGAATATCCTGCTTTGTAGGCTTTAGAAACTTCTCCCTGAAGACCTGTACATATCTGGTCAAGTACACCCTCAGCCGAGTAAAAATTGTCTGTATTCTTTTTATTTGTGACCTTCATCTGCATATTGACAAGTGAAATCCACAAGACTGTAACTGCCAGTATTGCGACTATAGACATCGCAATTATAACGAGCACAAATGATGCTCCTCTATTATCCCTTCTACTCATATTAATCCACCATACTTCCGGTAAGCGATACCACTGGTTTTTCTGTGCTAAGTTTGCTTATATCTATATTGCTCTCATATACGTCTACCTTCACGTCATAGATTCTGTCAGTAACAGTATCTCTTGTAAGGTTTCTTTTCTCAATCCTATTGATCTGTGCTGCGCTGCCATTTGAATTATACTGATATATTGTCTGTTCATTCGACATTTCCTGGGATGTATTACCAAGGTTATTTCCAAAATTTGATGCAATTGTCGTATATGCCTTAGACGTACCGCCTGAATTATTCTCATCTACATTTATAAGCACCTTATACTTTTGTTCAGCTCCACTAAGATCTGATAGTCCATCAGTCTTTTGTTTTACAAGATTTACTGTACAATTGACTTTATTTTTGTTATTTATAATAATCCTGTCAGATACTGTTTCAGCCGTTAAACCTGTCGATGTATACCACGGATAGTAAAACAAATAAATATTTCTAAGATCATTATTTAGTGGATCTGATGTATTGTCAAATATAATACTTGTATAATTTGCTTTTTTTGCAGAACCTTCTGCCGGAAATGTCTTATAAGCATAATTACCATTTGCATCTTTATACTTGTATTTATATGAATATGACACAGATACTTTGGTATTTGTCGATTTCTCAATATCTATGGTAATAGTTCTTGTCACATCGCTTTGCAAAATCTTTTCTGTAACAAGACTATCATTTGTCAATTCCGTACTTAAATCCTTAAAAGTTATCTTATCTGTAGCGATAGCATCATGATCAAAATCCATTGCAGACAGATCCGCTATCGGTGTTGTATTGTATTTGGTTTTCTGTCCGCTATTTGCCTCATCTACATTGCCGTCAGTATCGGTTGCCTCATCTGCCCTTGCATCCATCGTAACAAGTGCATTGTAGCGCTTGGTTCCTGATTTTACATTTGTCATATAAAAATAGTATTTATGACTTGTCGTATTCTCAATGAAGCTCCATTTATTCGTATCATTTATCGTAGCCGTTGTATCAGTCTTATGAATTGAGCTTGTGATATGACTGTCTTTCTCATCATCTGTGATTTCGCTATCAATATTTTCAAGCTTTACGACTGATGAATATACGATGTCTCCACCGGAATTAGTAGAAAGCAGTAATTCCTGCGAATTGCTTTCGTTTGTGCTCATGTCAAATCCATCTGCCACATCAAACCCTTCCGACGGATAATTAAACTGATATGCAAGTGATCTCATGGAGTTTTTCTCAATACCCTCCATGATATTCTCCGCAAGATGTGTGGCATTTAATTGATTTCTTGACTTGACATTTGTTTTTGCAGCTGTAACAAAGCTATTCAAAAAAGGAAGCACGATTATTGCAAGAATAGCTATAGACACAATAAGTTCAACTAGTGTAATTCCTCGATCATCGTCCCTTAACTTTCTCAAATCGGCTTCCTCCTTAGGTCATATTTTTATTTTAATTAAGTGTACCAAACAGGTTATCTGTACCATGTGGTATGCTAGGTATTACCGGTGGCTCGTATGGCTTATCAAGTCCATAGACAAAATACGAATCAGCAACAAGCTCCCCAGTAAGATTTCCGGTCGAATCATCAAAATTGATATTCAAACTGCTTATTGTCTTTTTGTTTGTAGAGCCTAATACCTGTTCAAGCACGGATTTCAAACCGTGATACTCTGTGGTAAATGACATGGCTGAGTTTACATCATATAACTGATAACCACTTACGGATGATTGTACATTTGAATTATCCTGAGTGCTACTACTATCCGAGTCAGATGGTGTTTCTACACTATCTGTATCAGTACTGCTATCGATTCCTGTATTATCAGACTCCGTAGCTGCAACATCTATCGCCACCGGGTCAGATACTGTCAGCTCAGAGATTGTGGTATTTGTGGATTTTTCGATAGCAACTGCATCCATAATGCCATTTTCGGTCTGCAAATATGAAGGAAAATTATCATATATCTTTTGCATATCATCTGACATGTTCTGAGTTTCTTCTGTATAATCATCCGCTTTAGCTGCAAGGGCGGACAACTGTGAATACTGCGATTTGAGATTGGTATTTTCTATCTGCAGTTGTTCTCTTTTATCCGCCTGTGGCGAAAAGACGAAAAAATATGTAAATGCTAAAACGGCAACTCCTACTAATATAATAAGTAATTTTTTGTCTCTGGTCGACATCTTAACACCTCCTACTGCTGACTGTCCTGATCGCTGTCTGTACTATCTATACTATCCATACTTTCTGTACTATCTACACTTTCTGTATCATCTGAGATGTTTACATATATGCAATCAACTGTAAACTGAACTCTTGCGGCTCCAGTCTCATCAATCTCTTCTGTGATTGTCGAAACATTTGAAACCTTGATACTGTCAAAAGTACGAAGCTGCGAGATCACATCTGCCGCCACTTCCTTGCTTCCCTGGGAGATAGTCATTGAAACTCCATCTGTGGTAACAGACATAGTGACAAGTTTTGCCTCCGATGGAAACTTCTGTTCTAATTCATCTATCAATGATACTATCTCATCATTATGGTTGGACGAAGCATCCTCCAAAAGAAGTGTCCAGTCATAATCACTCTTTGTCTGATTGTATACATCATATATGTTCTGCGCATACGAAAGGTCTGATACTCTTGCTTTAAGCGTCATATTGTCAGAAGTTAAAGCAAGATTTGAGAATATGCTGTATGCAGCCATTGCTACCGCGCCTACAACACAAAGCCCAAATATAACAAGCGGTACTATATATGATACCTTCTCTTCTTCCGGTGCTGCCTGTGCCGCAACTGGCTGTCCATCCAGGCTTATGACATCTGGATTTGATGCCGGAACAGGAATATCTTTAGCTTTATGTATACTCTTTTTTTCATTATCAAGTATAGGTAATGGTCTAAGTGAACATCCTATGCAGTTAAAATATTCGGCAATCTTTGTCTCTGCAAGATTAATATTTTTTGCAACATGTATTCCATCAAACTGCTGTAGCGGAACGACTTTATAATTAAGCTCGTTTGTAAGCAGTTTTGAAAGTCCGCTAAAATCTGCACCAAGTCCTATCAAAAAGACTCTCTCTATAGGTCTGTCCACGTTTCTTGACTGATAATAGTCTATTACTCGTCCTATACTGCTAACCATATTAGAAAGAGCATAGTATACATTTGTGCGCAGTCTTTTGAATTTCTCAGAGTCTATCTCATGCCCCTGTTCATCGCGTTCTATTTCTTCCGGTACATTGCTGTCGTTCTTTAATTGGATACAGGTCTTTCTTCTGGCAACATCTATCGCATCAGAAAATGACAGATATTCTCCAAAAAGTTCACTGTCCTGTATCTCTTCAATTGCCTCGGCAAGTCCATAATTTACGTTGCGCTGGAGCTTTATTGTGTCTCCATCCATAACCGTAAGTATGGATGATACCTCGTCAACTTTTATGGTCATCTTTATATCACCGGGAATTTCTCGCTTCATGAGCTGCTTTATGGCATTACCGCTATAATCAAGCGCTACCAGCTGTAATCTGCACTCAGCAGCTAGAGTAAGATATGATAAAATAAGATCGTTAGGCACAGCAATAACCGAAAGACGCATTTTCTTTTCTTCCGGTCGGTCAATTTTCTCTATGATTTCGTGCACCAGTTTGTACTGACTAAGGTCTACAGGGAAATAATCCGAAGCATTCATCTTAAGCATTTCCTTGACCTGTTTTTCCTTTACAAGTGGAAACTCAATTTCTCTGCTTGCAATACGGGCCGAATTTAAAACAAATACGGCTTTATTTGTACTTATTCGTTTTTCCTTTAGTTTTCCACTGAGTATGGATTGAAACATGCTGCCCGGTTGTACTACACCATCATCTGTCAGTCCCGGTGGTGTAGAGAAACTAAACATATTGTAAATCTTCGGATTCTTTGATTTATAATCAATCTCAACGACTCTGGTAAGGTTTTGTCCTATCTCGATTCCCAGTACTTTATTCGCCATAACTAGTCCTCCATTGTGTCTGTTGGGGTGGGGGTGGTTTTTTAAAATCCGGCCAGTATCAAATATGCCGATATCATTTTCTCACCCCACAGCATCGAAATAAATATTCCGGCTGCCAAGTATGGTCCCATCGCCAACATTCTGTCGGCTCTAAAAAATTTCATACGGATAAGATGGATCACGGAACCGATGATACATCCTAAAAAGAAAGCTAATATAATGTTTCGCCAGCCTATTGCCAGTCCGGCACACGCCATGAGCTTGACATCTCCGCCACCTATGGCCCTTCCACTGCTCACCAAAAGGAGCAGCTCTAAGAATACACTGACGCAAAAAAATCCTATCACATATTCAGACCAGTTTGCATGATCTATAAACACATGTAGGATTCCAAGCACCAGAATATATACATTGATTCCAAATGGAATTTCATATGTTCTCCAATCTATCACACTTAAGACTATAAGTGCTGATGTAAGAAGGCAATAAATAATGCTTGAGGCTTCAAAGCCATTTACTGCAAATATTATAACATACAAGATACCATTTATCGCCTCAATTATAGGGTATTGAGGAGATATAGGTTCTTTACACTTGCGGCATCTTCCCCGCAAGATAAGAAAACTAAATACCGGCACCATATCATACCAAGCTAACTGATAACCGCACTTCATACAGTGGGACCTTTCGGTCACCACTGTCTCATGCATTGGTATGCGGTAGATACAGACGTTTAGGAAACTGCCTATAACAATTCCGAATGTAAATATTAAAATGTAGATTGGGATTAGTTCTAAGGTCATTGAATCAATCTCCACTTAATTCACGTTTTACAAATTTTGAACTGTCGGCTTCATCTACCATATAGTAAGAATCGGTTGTAGCTTCATCAAGACTATATACTACAGTCCCCGTACTAGGTGTATATGTAATCGTAATTGCAGTCCATTTTTTCCCCTTAAGTTTTGCACTAGCTAATCCAGCTTCTTGAAGTGCTTCTGTAGAAGCAGTACTACCTTCAGTCAATGTGCAAGTACTACTTAACTTCACTTTAACTGTAGTCGGAAGTACATCTTTATCTGCATAGTATGACTTTATAGCAGTAACAATACTATCGCAGTTCTGTATATCTGTAGCTTCTCTTGATTTCTCAACATATTTGATGAGCTGTGGAGCAAGTACCCCAACAAGTACTGCCATGATGGCAATTACAACGATAAGCTCTACGAGAGAGAAACCTTTGTTATTCTTTCTTCTCTTTTCATTCTTTTTAAGTACATTCTTTACCATATTCTTTTCTCCTTTTCATTGTATGGTTTTTTTCGGCAGGAGCTGATGCCCTATCCACAGCTCCTTTTATATAGGAAAATTGTACCACTTCATTCTCGCGATTGCAAGCATAAAATGGTACAAAAGTCATGTTATTTATTCAAACTTCCCACTTGTTATTTTGGCGTGGTGCCGCCTGGGATATGGGCTGCGCGGTTACAGGTAGCAGAACTCGCTTCGATTGCTAATTTGTTGGCATCGGTTTTGGGCTCTTATGATTATTTATGTTCATTTTACAGTTGTACATTTGAGCCGTGGTGTGCGTCTATGACATACGCTTGCTCTATGACGTGTCGTGTGGGAGTTCAATGCCGGCCTCCAGCTATAGGTTGCAATCTTCTCTTAATCGTTGACACCGAACATTTTTTCTATTTTACAGGCTATCCATTGCAGAGTACATGGTGATCATAGGTGCCATAATTGCTGCTACAAGCACTCCTACGATAGCTGCAAGGAGCAGGATTATCATAGGCTCGATAGCTGCCATTACTGTCTGTGTGGCCATCTCTACTTCCTCGTCATAGTAATCTGCAAGACGGTTAAGCATGCCCTCAAGATCTCCAGTTTCCTCTCCGATCTTTGTCATGTGAGACACCATAGGAGGGAAAAGTCCGCATGCCGTAATAGGCTCTGAGAGCGGTACACCTTTGCTTACCTCTTCTCTGGCATTTTGCAACGCTCTTTTGTAGAGGTAATTGTTCATGGTATTTGCGGTGATGCCGAGTGCATCTATCATCGGAAGTCCTGAATAGACGAGTGTGCTAAGTGTACGTGCATAGTTTGATGCAGCTGTCTTGATGTTTAATTTTCCAAATATAGGCAGTTTTCTGGCAAGCGTGCCGAAAAATATCTGACCGCTGTCCGTTTTTTTGTAAAGCTTTATCGCTACCACGATTATGACTATTAATGCTATTATTATATACCAGTAACCTGTTACAAAATTGCTCATTGCCACTACTGCCTTTGTGATGCCCGGAAGTTCTGTTCCAAGGTCATTGAACATATCTGAGTAGCTTGGGATTACTTTTACAAGCATTACGATTACAACTACTACGGCTACTATTGCAACGATTATAGGATACATTGCGGCTTTTTTGATAAGGCCGTTTAATTTTGCAGATTTTTCAAAATGGGCAGCCATTCTGTCAAATGCTACATCAATTTTTCCTGATGCCTCACCTGCTGCAACCATGCTTACCATGATGTTTGGGAATACATTCGGATATTTTTTTAATCCCTCTGAGAGGTTCTCTCCTTTCTGGATCTCGGCATGCACACCTCTTATGGCTTTTGCCATGGTTTTGTTCTCAGTCTGATCTGAAAGCATATCGAGCGTATCAAGGATCGTAACTCCGGCATTTATCATACTCGTAAACTGTCGACAGAATACTGACAGGTCTCTAGGTTTTACTTTTCCTCCGAAGCTAAATGATATCTCTTTGGTAAGTGTGGTTGCCTTTGTGAGTCTTATGACCATATTGCCGTCGAGCTTTAACTTATTTTTTGCCTCGGCTTCGGTATCAGCTACTATATTTCCCTTTCTTTCTTTTCCGTTTGGATCTATGACCTGATATGTCCAATCAGCCATTTTCTTCCTCCTAATCATTGTATTTATGCACGTTATTTTAATGTGGCACCGTCTGGGGGTGCGGGTTGCGCGGTTGTCTATTGCATAACTCGTATCCCAGACGGTGCCAGTAATATTCTACATGTAATAAGATTGAATTAATAATACAAGTGCACACGATTTGCCATGTTTAAAGGATCATGTGCATATGATACTGCTGTCTCCGGTGCTATGAGTCCCTCATTGAAATAACCCATGATACAGTCATCCATGGTCTGCATTCCCTCTCTCTTCGATGTCTGTATGATGGATGGGATCTGGAACGCTTTTGCTTCACGAATGAGATTACGGATGGCATTGTTTGCAAGCAATACCTCAAAAGCTGCCACACGTCCGCCATTTGTCATAGGAAGAAGCTGCTGTGCCACTATTCCCTCGAGTACCCCTGAAAGCTGCACTCTGATCTGCTGTTGCTGGTGTGGTGGAAATACATCTATGATTCGATCAACTGCATCAGCCGCACTGTTTGTATGCAGTGTGGAGAATACGAGATGACCAGTTTCTGCTGCCGTGATGGCTGTTGAGATAGTCTCAAGATCTCGCATCTCCCCTACAAGTATTACATCCGGATCCTGTCTAAGTGCTGCACGCAGTGCTGTGGCATATGACATTGTATCTTTTCCTATCTCTCGCTGTGTGACTATTGAGCGCTTCTTTGAGTGAAGGTACTCGATAGGATCTTCGAGCGTGATTATATTTTTGGAATCTCTTTTTGCTATTACATCTATTAGGCTTGCAAGTGTGGTCGATTTACCACTTCCTGTAGCACCTGTTACGAGGACAAGTCCTCTCATCTTTGTAGTAAGATTTACAACTGCCTGAGGGATGCCAAGTGTCTTTGGCTCCGGCACATCATATGATAAAATTCTAAGGGCTGCCGCATATGAACCTCTCTGTCTAAATACATTTGCTCTGACTCTTGAGAAACCTTCTACTGAAAATGCAAAGTCAAGTTCTCCATTTGTCTTTAGCTCGTCGAGCAGTTCCGGAGGCACTATCGGCTTTAATATGCTGTCAGTCTCCATTGCCGTAAGGTTCAAGTCTCCCTGTGGCACAAGCCGCCCATCTATACGCAACATTACAGGATTGCCAGGTGCGATGTGTATGTCTGATGAGTTCTGCCTTTTTGCCAGGGCAAGTATGTCTTCCATCTGCATGATAATATCTCCCTAATTTTCAAATGTGGTCTTTAACATCTCATGGTATGATGTCACACCATCTAATACAAGACGCTGTGCACTCTGTCTTAATGTATGCATGCCCTCTGCACAAGCCACTTCGTTTAATTCTTCAGGTGATGCGCCTTTTGCGATAAGTGTGCGTAGCTTTGGTGTAACCGTCATGATCTCATATATCCCGATTCGTCCCCTGTAACCAGTATGCTCACACTGTTCACAGCCACAAGGCTCAAATACATTTACCGGACGAAATGCCGGTATGTTCATGAATTCTTTTTCCTCCTCTGTGAGAAGATGTTCTTTTTTACAGCTAGGACAGAGACGTCTTACAAGTCGCTGCGCGATTATTCCTTTTACTGAGTCAGCAAGCAGGTAGTTTTCTATTCCCATATCCTCGAGTCTCGAAAGTGTACTTGCGGAACTGTTTGTATGCAGTGTACTTACCACAAGGTGTCCTGTGATGGATGCCTGAACTGCTATCTGCGCTGTCTCCTGATCTCGGATCTCACCGATCATGATGATGTCCGGATCCTGTCGCAGAATAGAACGAAGCGCCGATGCAAATGTCAGATCTGCTTTGTTATTTACCTGTACCTGATTGATTCCATCAATATTTGCCTCCACAGGGTCCTCTACTGTGATGATATTTACATCTTCCTGATTAAGCTCGGCAAGTGCTGTATAGAGCGTAGTCGATTTACCACTTCCGGTAGGTCCTGTCACAAGGATGATACCGTTTGTATTCATAAGTATATGGTCAAATGCCTTTAATTCGTCATCCGAAAAACCAAGCTCTTTTTTGTCCCTGGTAAGTGCTTTTTTCTGAGCAAGTCGCATAACGCACTTTTCACCAAACACAGTCGGAAGTATAGATACACGGATATCGTACTCTATCTTGTCGATATCCATAGTTATACGGCCATCCTGAGGCTTACGTTTCTCAGAAATATCCATGCCTCCTATGATCTTAAGTCGTGTTATGATTGCCGAAAGCAGATGTATACTGTAAGATGCTTTCTCGTAAAGTGCACCATCTATTCTGTAACGCACACGCACTTTATTCTCAAGTGCCTCGATATGTATATCGGATGCACGGAGCCTGGCAGCCTGCTCGATTATTGAGTTTACGAGCAATACAACAGGTGAACTGTTGACATCCTTGCTGGCTGCCTCATCCGCCTCGGCATTCTTCTGCTCCCTTTCTTTTCGCTCGCGGGCATACTCCTGTGCCGCTTTCATTGCCTCGGTATCACCGTAATATTTGTCAAGCGTCAAAAGTATATCTCGTGCCGTAGCTACTGCCGGCTCTGCCTGCAGATTTGTTATGATGGAAAAATCATCAAGTGCCACCATATCCATAGGATCTGACATAGCAACATGCACGATATTGGCATTGTTCTGGTCAAATGCAAATGGTATCATGACATGTTTTCTTAGCACTGTCTCGTTTACAAGCGACTGAACCTCTTCTGGTATATTTATCGCACTTACATTTACCAATTCGATGCCAAGCTGCTGTGACAATGCCTTTGCTATCTCAAGCTCATTGGTAAATCCAAGTTCTATAAGTGTCTCTCCGATTTTCTTATGACGCTCTTTTGCGATAGGCAGGGCATTTTCAAGCTGCTCCGGTGTTATTACATTTTCATTGATAAGCATATCTCCGATACGCTTTTTTTCTCTTCTAAAAGCCATCCTGGCTTCCCCCTTTTTCCTATATAGGAAAATTGTACCATTCCACCCATGCATTTTCAAGGGTAAAATGGTACACTGGTTTGAATTACTATATATTTATTATGCCAAGAGCCTGTAACAGCAATATGAGAAGCAGTGCCGGTGCAATAAATTTAATCATGACTATATAAAGTCCTTTTCGTGTGAATTTACCGCCACCTAGTGTTACTTCGTCGATGATAGTCTTTGGCTTTGCAATCCAGCCGATGAGTATACATGTAAGCAGTGCAACGATCGGCATGAGCACATTGTTGCTGACATAATCCATGATATCAAGTATCTGTCCTACTGTGCCATTTGGAAGCTTTACTTCCATATATAGCTTGTTGTATCCAAGACATACTATTATCTCTGCGATAAGTCCATATACGGTTACGATTATGGCACTCTTTTTACGACTCCAATGAAATTTGTCCATGAGGCTTGATACAATTGCCTCCATGATAGATACCGATGATGTGATTGCTGCAAATGCAACGATCACAAAAAATATAAATCCTACTATCGTGCCGGCTATTCCCATTGCATCAAATACTTTTGGCAGTGAGATAAACATAAGGCCCGGTCCTGCTGACATTCCATCGCGTCCCATGAATACATATACTGCCGGAATAATCATAAGTCCTGCAAGAAATGCAACTATTGTGTCAAATATCTCGATCTGATTGATGGAATTCATAAGTTTTACATCTTTTTTTACATATGAGCCGTAGGCAACCATGATTCCCATCGCCACGCTGATTGAATAGAAAAGCTGTCCGAGCGCATCTACAAATACAGTAAACAGCTTACCTAAGGTAAGTCCCGTAAAATCAGGCACTATATATATCTTTAGGCCCGAAAGTCCGTTTCTTACAGTATCTCCATCTTCATAGTGCAGTGTCAGTGAGAACACTCCGATGATAAGTATAAGAACAAGAAGTATTGGCATAAGCACTTTACTAAATCTCTCTATTCCCTTGTCCACACCACCGATGACTACAGCCGCTGTAAGTGCAAGATAGACAACTCCAAATATGATCGGTGCCCACTGTCCTGATATAAAAGCAGAAAAATATCCGTCTGCCACGGCATTTTTATTCTGTCCAGTTAAGAAAAGTGTAAAGTATTTAAGCACCCATCCTCCGATTGCACAATAATATGGCAGGATGATCGCAGGCACTAAGCACGCAAGCAGACCAATAAATCTACATTTTGGATTTATAACTCCGTATGCTGTGAGTGGTCCCTGTCCTGTTTTTCGTCCTATTGCGATTTCTGTAGTAAGCAGTGCAAAACCAAATGTGAGCACGAGTATCAGATATACTAGTAGGAAAAGTCCTCCGCCATCCTTTGCCGCCAGATATGGAAATCTCCATATATTTCCCAGTCCAACAGCGCTTCCTGCGGCAGCCAGCACAAAGCCTATGTTGCCGGAGAATGAACCTCTTGATTTTTCTTTCATGATGTTTTTCGTCCCTTCTCTTTATAAATTTAAAAGCTTCCCATATAATCATCTCATATCATATGGGAAGCTAATTATTACCAACTCGTATATTATAGCTATTTATATGTAATTTTGCAAGAAATATTAGATCAGGTTCCTGATTCCCTCTGTAAGTCGCTTTGCCACTTTTACGTTGTTCATGGTATAAAGATGAATGCCCTCGACATCATTTGCAAGAAGTTCAATGATCTGACTCTCGCAGTAAGACATACCCGCATCAAAAAGTGCTGCCTTGTTGTCTCCATATCGATGTACGATCTTCTGGAATTTCTCTGGGAATTTAGCTCCACACATTGTGACCATTCTCTGGATCTGTGCTGCGTTGATACATGGCATGATACCCGGAATAACAGGCACATTGATGCCAGCAAGCTTGCAATCCTCCGCAAATTTTAAAAATGTATCATTGTCAAAGAAAAGCTGTGATAAGAGAAGCTGCGCTCCTGCATCTACCTTTGTCTTTAAATTTTTGATGTCAGCAACTCTGTCTGCTGCCTCAGGATGAATATCCGGATAGCACGCTCCTGCAATACAGAACTGATCCCCTGTTGTCTCTTTTAAATATGCAATAAGGTCGCTTGCATGTAAGAAATCATCCTTTGCAGGCGCATTAGGATTTCTGTCTCCTCTAAGTGCAAGGATATTCTCAATTCCCTCATATGAGAGCTGTTTTGCAAACTCGTCGATCTCAGCTTTATTATAGCAAAGACATGTGAGATGAACTACTGGCTCTACATGGTACTGGTTTTTTATCTTTTTTGCGATCTCTATCGTTTTGTTATTGTTTGAGCTGCCACCTGCTCCGAATGTAACACTGATGTACTCAGGATGACAGTCGCAAAGTATCTCAAGCATCTCGTCTATATTTTTGAAGTCTTCTTCTTTTTTGGGTGGAAATATCTCAAAAGAGAGTGACTGTGGTTTTTCAGTATGTATCTGTGTGATTTTCATATGTATGTTATCCTCCATTTTTTCTTTAAATCGCATGGTTATATTTTGGTATTCATTACCTGCTTGTTATTTATCTTAACTATATATACAATTTTTGTTATTGTAAACTATATTTTTCTTTTAGTTTGTCATAAATATAATCTATAGCAAAATTTTCACGTTCATATTCCAATATGTGTGCTATAATGGCTCTGGTCTTTTTTAGTAATATATAAGGGGAATACATGAATGAAAAAAATAGATTTTGATAATGGAACAATAACCAGCAACATATTAAATGCTGCTCTGCCTATGCTTGTGGCACAGATCTTAAGTCTGCTCTATAACATAGTAGACCGCATATATATCGCCCGCATCCCAGGTGTCGGAACGACAGCTCTTGGGGCTGTAGGACTGTGCTTTCCGATCATTATGCTTACCATCGCCTTTTCTAATCTATTCGGAAGTGGTGGAGCTCCTTTATTTTCCATCAAAAAAGGCATGGGCGATAATGAAGCTTCAAATACTATCATGAATACAAGTTTTACAATGGTATGTGCGTTTGCGATTATTTTTATGGTACTTTGTATGATATTTGCACGACCTCTTCTGTTGCTGTTTGGTGCTTCAGAAAATGCCATGCAATATGCACTGCCATATCTGCTTTTGTATCTGATTGGCACTCTTCCATCCATGATCTCGACAGGCATGAATCCATTCATCAATGCACAGGGATATTCAACATGCGGAATGCTCTCTGTTGCAATCGGTGCAATTGCTAACCTGATTTTAGATCCACTTTTTATATTTACATTTAATTTTGGCATAAAGGGCGCTGCAATTGCGACAGTAATATCACAAGTGTTGTCCGCTCTGTTTGTAATTTATTTTCTAAGAAGAAAGGCTGAGCTTAAGGTCAGCCTCCTTAGTTTCTCAGATTTTTGTGCTAACGCACACTATGCAAAAGATATAATAAGCCTCGGAACTTCCGGTTGCGTTATGCAGCTTACAAACAGCCTGGTATCGATCTGCTGCAACAATGTACTCTCTGTCACAGGCGGTGATCTGTATATATCCGTCATGACTATCATATCGAGCATCCGTCAGATGGTGGAGACTCCTATCTATGCTATCGTTGAAGGTTCATCTCCTATTTTAAGCTACAACTACGGAGCCAGACGTCCTGCACGAGTACGCAGATCAATGGTCACAATGGGAGCATTGGTACTTATATATACTGCAATAATGTGGAGTATCATAATTCTTGCACCTCGTGCGCTTATCACGATTTTCAGCTCTGATCAAACGCTCATGAAGGATGCCGTAAAAGCCTTAAATATCTACTTTGCAGCATTTATATTTATGGATCTGCAATATATAGGACAGACAACATTCAAGTCACTCAACAAAAGAAAGCAGGCTATCTTTTTTTCACTGCTTCGAAAAGCATTTATTGTCGTACCTCTTACATATATGATGCCATATGCTTTTGGCATGGGAACAGATGGTGTTTTTATGGCAGAGCCTGTATCGAATGTAATCGGTGGAAGCATCTGTTTTGTCACTATGCTGTGCACTGTCCTTCCCGAGCTTAAACGTATGGATTAGTATATGATTATGTGGATATTATGCCTTTTTTTCAGCAGCCAGTGCTTTCATCTCTCGTGCACTTTCCATAACTGTATCTGTGATCTTTGCACCGCCAAGCATACGCGCAAGCTCCGACACACTCTGTGACTCATCCAGCCGGTATATTTTTGATACTGTTGATTTATTTTCAACTGATTTTTCAATAAGAAAATGAGCATCTGCCATGGCTGCGATCTGTGGCAGGTGTGTGATACATATGATCTGGTGATTCTTTCCAAGCTCGTTCATTTTCTCAGATACCATCTGCGCAGTACGTCCGCTGATACCCGAATCAATTTCATCAAATATAAGTGACTCTATATGGTCATTCTCTGCCATAATGGTCTTTATGCCCAGCATGATACGCGAAAGTTCGCCACCTGATGCCACCTTGCCAAGAGGTTTAAGCGGCTCTCCTGGGTTTGTCGATATTAAAAACTCCGGAGCGTCTATACCATTTGCTGTATAATCCGGCAGCCTTTCAAAACTCATATCAAACTTTACGTCAAGAAAATTTAGATCATTTAAGGCAGCGATTATTTCCTTTACAAGCTTTGCCGCACTCTTTTGCCTGATCTTTGAGACTTCCTCTGATATGGCACTAAGCTCGGCTTCTTTCTTTGAAAGCTGCTGCTCTAGTGTCTTAAGGTAAGCGTCATAATCGTTTAACACAGCTATCCTCTGCTGCTTTTGCTCGAGTGAAGCAAGGATTTCTTCTATCGAATTGCCATATTTTGACTTTAAATGATTGATCTCATCAAGCCTTTTCTGTGTCTCATAGAATGTTTCCTCGTCAAACTCTGCTCCTGATATATAGCCGGAGATCTCATGATTAAAATCAGATAACAGACTGTCTATCTCCGCAAGCTGATTTTCAAGGTTTTCAACCTCAGCATCATATCCCGATACCTGACCAAGTTCTCTTACTGCGCGGCCTATAAGCTCCGAGGCGCTCTCCATCTCGCCTCCTGTGGCGGCATAAGCGACACTCACACCCTCCATGATCTTTTTTCCATTTGAAAACTTCTTAAACTGTATCTCAAGTTCCTCGTCTTCGCCCGGTGCAAGGTTGGCATCCTCTATCTCCTTTACCTCGTACTCAAGGAAGGAAAGCTCACGGCTTCGCTGCTCATTGTCGATATTTGATTTTTCAAACTCTTCTTTCAGTGCTCTGTACTCTTTGTATACAGCTAAAAGCTCACTCTTTTTATTGCTGAGTTGCTTTTTGGCATATTCATCAAGTATCTCAAGATGCTTTTTTTTAGATAAAAGCGACTGATGCTCATGCTGTCCGTGGATGTCGATAAGATACGATGCAATCTCCTTCATACGTGATACCGATACCGCCTCGCCATTTATCCTGCCTATAGCGCGCGATGCAGTTATCTTTCTGCTTAAGATAACAGTATTGTCCTCTAGCTCGACATCTAGTGCCCTTAAGGCTTTTGCGGTCTGCTCATTGTCCACTGAAAATATCAACTCAACAAAGGCCGGCTGATCGCTGTCTCGAAGCATCTCTTTTGGCACCTTTTCGCCAAGTGCCAGATTGATAGAGCCTATGATGATAGATTTTCCGGCTCCTGTCTCTCCTGACAGTATATTAAGTCCGTCAGAAAACTCCACCTCACACTCGTCTATGAGTGCCAGATTTTTTACATGTAGATTTTGTAACATATTTTCTCCTTCCGCTCTCCCAAAGCACGCGCATATATTACTCTACAATTTTGCGGATCTTTTTTGTCACTGCAAATGTATCATCAACGGTCCTTACCGCACACATTATAGTGTCGTCTCCGGCTATGGAACCGACGATTTCCTTCATATCCATGGCATCTATAGCTGCGCATACAGCACTTGCCATGCCTGATACAGTCTTTATAACAAGGATATTCTGCGCCAGATCCATCGATAAATATCCCTCACGCAGTACTCTTTCGTATTTCTGTGAAAGATCTTCACTGCCATCACTTATAACAGCATATTTCTGTCTGCCGTTTGCCATAGGAATTTTGGTAAGCTTAAGCTCCCTTATATCTCTCGATACTGTAGCCTGTGTCACACGAAAGCCCTCACCCTCCAAAAGTGCCGAAAGCTCTTCCTGTGTCTCCACATCATTTTTCTGTATTATCTCTATGATTTTGGATTGTCTATTTGTTTTCATCGCAATCTCCTATCCTTGCGCACAATTCTTTGAACCCGCTATATTTCTTTAGCATTTAGGTATAGCCTTCCATTTTCTTCCGCAATATTTCTAAGAAACTTCTCTTGTGAAGCTTACATACTTTGGTATAATTTGCTGCTTTAGATATCACAAATCTATCTCCTACACAAAGCTCTAGAGTGGTATCACCATCATAGCTGACACATGCTTTCTCATCCTGCTGCACACGTCTGCTGCATATTTCAATCTCTACCTCGTCATCTCCCGAGAGGACGATGCTTTTGGAATTTAGGTTGTGGGCATTGTTTGGAGTCAGAAGAAGCATATCTCCTTTTGGATCAACGATCGGCCCGCCTGCTGACATGCTATAACCTGTAGAGCCGGTAGGCGTAGCCACTATAATACCATCTGCATGATAATTATTTAGAAATTCTCCATTTACATATACGTTGAGACTTAGCATCTGAAGCTCGCCTATTCTATGGATAACTATATCATTCAATGCCACCTGTGATTCATCGCAGCCTCGCTTGTGTCCGGTCAACATAATACGGTTTTCCAGCATATATTTATCATCCATAAGCGAATCTATGGCATCAAACACAGTGGATTCCTCCACCTCACACAGGTATCCGAGTGTGCCTAGGTTAACTCCCATAAGAGGGATCTGGAGCGATTCAACCTTTGTTGCCGCACGTATAAGTGTACCGTCTCCTCCAAGCACAAGTATACACTGTGTATCTGTTGGTATATCGCTAAGCTCGAATTCTTCATTGTCAAGCGCCTCTACATTGCTGACAAGTCCTTTTGCTGTTCCGCCTTTTTTTTCTATATATGCCACTATTTTTTTTGTCAGTGCAAAATCTTTGTCCTTATAGGCATTTGCTATTACAACGAAATGTTTCATAATTCTATTTCTTATCCAGCTCTCCATGTGCAGCCTCGACCACACTATGAATATCTACGGATTCCTCCTTTGTAGGATCATCTGTCTTCTTTATGTGTACCAGATATTCGATATTGCCCTCTGGTCCCTTGATTGGTGAATATTCCAGATCAAGTACGCTAAAGCCATTATTCAAGGCAAAATCTATGACATTTGTGACAACCTCTTCATGCACATTTTTATCACGGACAACACCTTTTTTACCAACTTTTTCTCTGCCGGCTTCAAACTGAGGTTTTATGAGACAAACCATCTCGCCTCCATCTTTTAACAGATCTCTTGCCGGGCCTAGCACCTTTGTAAGTGATATAAATGATACGTCAACCGATGCAAAATCAAGTGCATCAGCTATATCATCCGGTGTCACATATCTGATATTGGTCTTTTCCATACAAACTACACGCTCATCCTGTCTGAGTTTCCAGGCAAACTGACCATATCCGACATCGACTGCGTATACCTTTGTGGCACCGTTTTGCAACATACAATCGGTAAATCCGCCCGTAGATGCGCCTATATCCATACATACTTTGCCCTCGAGGGTGATGTCAAAGTGCTTCATTGCCTTTTCAAGCTTAAGGCCTCCACGGCTTACGTATTGCAATGTCTTTCCATGTATCTCGATATTACAGTCATCAGGAAATGTAGATCCTGCCTTGTCTTCACGGTTGTTGTTTACAAATACATTTCCTTCCATAATCATGGTCTTTGCCTTTTCACGTGAAGGCGCAAGCCCTCTGTTTACAAGTAAAACGTCTAATCTTTCTTTCATACTATCAATATATTTCCTCTATGTTGCAATTTATAACTTATTTGTACCATCATTATTATAATTCCTGCATGATGCGGTCTGCCACAGAGTCAGCATCAACTTTAAGCTCCTTTTTTAAAAGATCCACATTGCCGTGCTCCACATAGCAGTCAGGCAATGCGATATTTAATACTTTAAGTGCCAGCTCATGTGACTTTACATATTCTGTAACATGTTCTCCGAATCCCCCACTTAGGACATTTTCTTCCATGGTAACAAGCCAATCATGATCTGCCTGCAGTTCTTTTATAGCAGCTTTGTCAAATGGCATCGCAAATCTGGCATTGATAAATGTAGCATTTATCCCCTTTCTTTGAAGAATATCTACTACAACAGACGCTGTTGCTACCATACTGCCAAGAGCCATTATCGCCACTCTTTTTCCGCGTTTTATCAGCTCACTTTTCCCAAATTCTATTGGTTCTCTTATATCTTTAAGTCCATCATAAGCTGTGCCTCGCGGATATCTTACTGAGATCGGGCCGTCATAAGCTACTGCAAATTTCATCATATCTGAGAGCTCCCATTTGTTTTTTGGAGCCATTATTGTCATATTTGGTATGGCAGAAAGGTATGATATGTCAAAGATACCCTGATGAGTCTCTCCGTCACTGCCTACAAGTCCTGCCCTGTCTATAGCAAATACCACATGCAGATTCTGTATACATACATCATGCAGCACCTGATCGAATGCTCTCTGCAAAAATGATGAATATACTGCAAAAACTGGGATAAGTCCTGCTTTTGCCAGTCCTGCCGCAAATGTCGTGGCATGTGCCTCTGCGATTCCTACATCAAAAAATCGATCTGGAAAATTCCTGTGAAACCGTCTAAGCCCGGTGCCATCTGCCATAGCTGCTGTTATCGCAACTACATTTGGATTTCTCTCACCCATCTTTTTCATGACAGTTGAAAATACATCTGTATAATTGGCCTTTGTACGCTTTTTCTTTGGAAGTCCAGTCTCAATATCAAAAGGCTCTGCGCCGTGAAATCTCGATGGATAGCGCTCTGCCGGGCCGTATCCTGCGCCTTTTTTGGTAAGTATATGCACAAGCACAGCTCCATTTACTCTTTTTGCGTCTTCAAATACTCTGCACATCTCATGTATGTCGCTTCCATCAACCGGTCCAAGGTACGTTATTCCCATCTCCTCAAAAAACATACCCGGAATCAGCAGTTGTTTTATACTGCTTTTTGTATTGCGTATGCCCTTTACCATGCGCTCGCCATATACCGGTATCTGATTAAGTGAATTCATGATATTATTCTTTAGATCTCTGTATGCATCTGCAGTGCGAAATCCTGACAGATACTGACTTACTCCGCCGACATTTTCAGAAATCGACATATTGTTGTCATTTAATACAATTATAAAGTTTGTCTTTATACTCGAAGCATTGTTTAATGCTTCATATGCCATGCCTCCTGTAAGCGCACCGTCACCTATAACAGAGACAACATGATAATCATCCCCCGTCACCTGTCTTGCCATCGCAAGTCCAAGTCCTGCCGACACTGATGTGGAGCTGTGTCCTGTGTTAAAACAATCGCAGTCGCTCTCATCTGTTTTAGGAAATCCGCTCATACCACCATACTGTCTTAGGGTGGTAAAGCCTTCTTTCCTTCCAGTGAGTATCTTGTGTGTATATGACTGATGCCCTACATCCCATACTATCTTATCCTGTGGCAGATCAAAACTTAGATGAAGTGCCATGGTAAGTTCTACTACGCCAAGGTTAGAGGCAAGATGTCCACCTGTGACAGATATCGACTCTATAAGGAATTTTCTGATCTCATCCCTTAATTCCTCAAGCTCTGCCGGTGCAAGTTTTTTTATATCATTTTCTTTTTGTATCTTTTCTAAAACCATCCCTACTTCTCCCGATGGATCAGATATTCAAATAATGCTTTAAGAAAAGTATCCTCCAGTTCAAAATCATCAAGTAGCTTTTCTGCTTCTTTTGATATCCGTTCGACATCCGAAACTGCTTTATCCAATCCCTCAAAGGTGACATATGTCGCCTTGTTATTTTTTTCATCACTGCCAATTGGCTTACCAAGCACTTCAAGTGTGCTTGTAACATCAAGCACATCATCCTGAATCTGAAATGCCAGACCAAGCCTTGCTGCAATCTGTTCAACGCGCGCGATATCATCGTCGGTAGCACCTGCAAGTATAGCACCTATCATCATAGAACTTTCAATAAGCGCACCTGTTTTTAGTCTGTATATAAAATCAAGTTTTTCTCTGGTAATCGGACAATTGTCTGATTTTTCACTGACTACATCAACTACCTGTCCACCTACCATGCCATATACTCCGGCTTTTTTAGCCAGAACCATAAATGCCTTTGCCACTGCCGGATTTTGTGGTTCCTCATCAAATGCCTTTGCCGCGGTCTCATATGCATAATTTAAAAGTGCATCTCCTGCGAGTATACCCATTGCCTCCCCATATACAGCATGTGTGGTTTTTTTGCCACGTCTGTACTCGTCATTGTCCATTGCTGGAAGATCATCGTGCACCAATGAATAAGTATGTATCATCTCGATGGCAGCCATAAAAGGCTCTATGACCTTTCCTCTGCCGCCGAACATATGATAAGTCTCCTCCATGAGCATCGGACGAAGCCTCTTTCCACCAGCTCTTATACTATAGTTCATTGCCTCAAATATCACCTGCTGATGTCCTTCTTCTGCCGGCAGATATGCCTCAAGTACACTATTTATGTGCTCCACTTTCTGTTGTAGTTCTCCCTGAAAACTCATCAAAATTCCTCCAACTGTCCATCGCTGTTTAATACGAGCATGGCTTTTTCCATGCCCTGTATCATCTCATTTGCGCATTTTACCTCGTCAAGTCCCTTTTTGTATAGTTCAAAGGACTCGTCCAGCGAAACATTCTGATCTTCCATCTTTGCCACTATATCCTCTAGATTTGCAAAACGCTCCTCGAGTGTAGGGCTGTTATCTGTTTTACTGCTCATTCTTTTCTACCTCCGAGACGACAGCCTTAGCATGTCCGTCTATCAGATATATATTTATCTCATCGCCTGCGCTGATATCTGCGGTGCTGTGTACTGCTCCTTTGTCTGCTATATCCACATATGCATAACCCTGACTGAGCTTTCTTGCCGGTGAATATGCATCCAGTCTGCCCGAAAGCATGGCAAGCCGCTGCTTACTGTCAGTAAATTTGCGCGCTATGCACTCTGACAGCTTATCCTCGATATCCGCAAGGCGTCTTTTATTCTCATTTAATTTGTTTACCGGACTAAGAAATGTCATCCTGGTCTTTATATGTGAGAGCCTTTCCCTGTAAAAATCCAGCCTATTTGACAGATTGTTGTCCATCCTGTGTTTTAAATTGTCAAGTCTCTCAAGCGTCTGCCTATAATTGCTTACTGCAAGCTCTGCCGCAGCCGACGGTGTAGGTGCTCTGCGGTCTGAAACAAAATCAGCTATCGTCCAGTCAGTCTCGTGACCTACCGCTGATATAATTGGTGTATTGCAGTCAAATATGGCTCTCGCAACGATTTCCTCATTGAATGCCCAAAGATCCTCTATAGATCCGCCACCACGGCCTACTATTATGACATCTAAATTCATCTGATCGAGTGCCTGTATACCATTTACTATGCTCTGTGCTGCGCCTTCTCCCTGTACAAGTGCTGGAAAAAGTATAAGCTGCACATACGGATTTCTTCGCGTAGATACATTTCTTATATCCTGCACTGCTGCACCTGTCGGTGCCGTAATGATGCCAACTCGACTGGCATACTGTGGTATAGGCTGCTTGTACTCAGGTGCAAACATTCCCATCTCCTCAAGCTCTTTTTTGAGTTGTTCAAACTTAAGGTACAGATTGCCCTCTCCGTCAAGCTCGATCTTTTTGGCATAGATCTGATATGCTCCAGACTTTTCATATATTTCAACTGATCCGGTCACTATGACCTGATCTCCTTCTTTCATGCGAAATGAAAGACCACCAGCTCTGCTGCCAGCAAACATAATCGCATTCATGGCAGCATCGGCATCTTTGATCGTAAAATAAATATGTCCGCTGGTATGGTACTTACAATTTGATACTTCCCCCTTTATGCTTACCTGACGAAGCATAAAATCCTGTGCGAACATATTCTTTATATAGCTATTTACTTGTGCTACTGAATAAACATTTCTTTTCATAATATGCTATGCAAACTTTGCCAGGACTCCATTGACGAATGCTGAGGACTCATCTGAGCCATATTTCTTGGCAAGCTCAACAGCTTCATTGATAGATACCTTTGTCGGTATTTCTTCCTCGTACTTTATCTCGTATAAAGCAAGTCTGATAATAGAAAGGTCTACCTTTGCCATACGTTTTGTCTTCCAGCCAGTAGATTTTTCATCGATCATAGCATCTATCTCATCTAAATGTGCGATAATATCTTTGCTCTTTTTGTCGATATATTCTCTATCTGCATCTGTTGGATTTTCAAGCTCATCGTTTAACAGCTCAAGCTGCTCAAAAAGCTCATCCGCATCATGAAATTCTACTCTAAAAAGCATCTTAAAAACATTTTCTCTTATCTTACTTCTGGTCATTTAAATTCCTCTCGTAACTATTTTTAATATTTAGGCATACATCGATGATACCTTTGACCCTTTAATCATATTATAAATTAAGGATGTCTATACGACATCCTTAATTATACTACATTTGTGCACATTTAAAAAGAACTAATTAATTTTCTCCCATATCTACACTTGCTATTCGAACATTGATCGTAGCTACAGAAAGTCCTGTCATAGTCTCGATAGTAGACTTGACTTTTTCCTGTACCTTTGTAGAAACTTCCGGAATGCTGTATCCGTATGCAATATTTATAGCAACATCCACAACTACTTCATTGTCCTCAACATCAACCTGAATTCCTTTTGAAAGGCTCTTCATGCCAAGTCTGCTGACGATCTCATTTGTGATATTGCCCGCCATGGAACTTACTCCATCGACCTCAGTAGTGGCAAGACCCGCAATGATGGCTACAACCTCATCTGCCACCTTGATCTCACCAGACTCATCTGATTTGATATTGATAGTGTTTCTATTTTCTGCCATTGTCCATGTTCCTCCTTAACTGGCTATACGGTCTGCCCCTTTGCCACATAAACCTGGAATGAGTCATTTCCCGTAAGTGATTTATTTCTTGAAATATGTACGTTTTTATCAGTAATTGCATACTCAAGATTAGCTCCATCCTCGACTACAGTATCCTGTAACAGGATGCAGTTTTTAACTTTAGCACCTTTTCCAATCTTAACACCTCTTGAAAGGATACTATTCTCCACTGTTCCCTCTATAACACAGCCATCAGCTACCATAACATTTTTAGCTGTTGAGCCGTTGATATATCTGGTCGGATTGTCATCCCTGATCTTTGTATAGATAGAATTGCCTCTCTTAAACAGCGCCTCTCTATTTTCTTCATCAAGAAGCTTCATATTCTCTTCAAAGTAGCTCTTGATATCTGTAATCTGTGATGTATATCCTGTATATTCATATGCATGAATATTGAGTGTGCCAGTATTTGGTGCAAGGAGATCCCTTGTAAAATATGAATATCCATGTACGAATGCATCATCAACTATTTTGATAAGCTTTTCTCTTTCCATAATAAAGATATTCATGGCAAAATTAACTCTGCCTGGATCCTTTGCATTAATATATATCTTTTTAACCCGCTCGTCAACTATATCAAAAGTATAGTACAACTCATCATTATTGCTGTTAGGCTTTAAAAATACCTTTGGCACCTCCTGTTTGCGGTACATTGCAGTAATATCTGCGCCACTGTTTTTGTGCGACTCGATAAGCTCCTTGAAGTCAAAGTTGAATACATAGTTAGAATCAGCCATAATAACATATTTCTGCGGGCATTTTCTAAGATATCCCTTAAGGCTCTCGAGTGCTTCTATTCTTCCCTCATATACCTTTATCTGTTTCTGCGCATATGGTGGAACGATATTGATACCGCCTTTTTTTCTTGCAAGGTCAAATTCCTGACCTGAGCCAAGATGATCCATGAGCGAATGATAGTTTTTCTTTACTATAAGCGAAATATTGTCCATTCCGCTGTGTACCATACTTGATATGATGAAATCGCACATTCTGTAACGTCCGGCAAATGGGATCGAAGCCATAAGTCTCTCTGATACCATTTCTGGAATAAGGCTGTCATAACTGTTAGCAAAAATTACGCCTAAAGCTTCTTCGTTGTTCATGTTTAGCATTGTTCCTGGCCCTCCTCTACATCATTGTATACCATCGCTTTTGGTCCAATAACCGCTCTGTCCCCAATAGTAACTCCAGGTGCGATAGTAGCTACATCTCCGGTAATATTCTCTTCCGGTTTAGCTCCAATAACTGCGTCAACTCCAACTGTGACATTTTCAGCCACTATGCAGTGTGTAACTTTTGCGCCTCTCTTTATGACGGTATCTCCCATAACAACTGCATCCTCTACAACGGCGCCTTCTTCTACTACAACACCTCCAAAAAGGATAGAATGTTTAACTGTACCTTTTACAACACATCCATCTGTGATCATAGAATCTGTTACAGTTGCATTATTTCCAACAACATGACCGGTATGTCCGCTGTTTCGGCTAAAGATCTTCCAATTCTCATCGAAGAGGTTAATTCCACTGTGTTCTGGATCAAGTACCTCCATGTTTGCTTCCCAGAGTGCAGGAATTGTTCCTACATCCTTCCAGTATCCGTCAAAATGATATGCATACATTCTGCGGTTGTCTCTTAAAAGATTTGGAATGATGTTATTTCCGAAATCGTTCTCTGACTCAGGATCGTTCTCATCCTCGATAAGGTATTTTTTTAGTATATCCCAGTTAAAGATATAAATACCCATAGATGCAAGATTTGATTTAGGATTCTTTGGTTTCTCCTGAAATTCTGTAATCTTGTCATCATCATCCGCTACCATAAGTCCGAAACGCGAAGCATCCTCCCATGGCACTTCCATGACCGCAACGGAAAACTCTGCATTTTTCTCTTTGTGGAATCTAAGGAAATCACTGTAATCCTGTTTGCAGATCTGGTCACCAGAAAGTATGATGACATATTCCGGATCATAACGCTCTATGAATGCGATGTTCTGGTAGATGGCATTTGCCGTACCTTTGTACCAGTCTGATCCTGATGCCTTCTGATATGGTGGAAGTACGTGTACACCTCCATATAATCTGTCAAGATCCCATGGTTGTCCGTTTCCTATGTATTCGTTCAATACAAAAGGCTGATACTGTGTAAGGATACCTACTGTATCAATGCCCGAATTTACACAGTTTGAAAGTGGAAAGTCAATAATTCTGTATTTGCCTCCGAACGGAACTGCCGGTTTTGCAAGCTTCTGGGTAAGTGCATATAAACGTGATCCCTGACCACCGGCAAGCAACATTGCAACTAGTTCTTTTGCCATATCAAAAAATCCCCCTTATTTAGATTTATTTTCGCATTATTTGCATGTTTTTATAATACTATGTTATCACAAATCAGGGTTAATGCAAAGTAAAAATTAGCAAAAATTCACTATATTTTCCACTTTATTTCCCAATTATCTGACCATTATTTATAAACTCGTACGGTACTTCCTGGTATACATAATAATTGAGCCAGTTTGAGTAGAGGATATTGCCGTGCGAACGCCACTGTAACAGTGGTTTTTTTGTATCATCATCATTCGGATAATAATTTACTGGCATATCGATATCCAGTCCCTTGTTCTTATCTCTCTCGTATTCATTGTGCAATGTATATCTGTCATACTCTGGATGTCCCATGACAAATATTTTTTTACCATCCTGATCCATTACGAGAAATACGCCCGCCTCATCAGATTCTGCAAGTATGGTAAGTTCCGGATGTTTAAGAATATCTTCTTTTCTGACCTCTGTATGTCTCGAATGAGGTGCGTAGAACATATCGTCAAATCCCCTTACGAGCGGTATTTTTCTATTCTTGACACAGTGTGGATATACTCCAAATTTTTTCTGTGGAAGAATATGCTTTGGTATACCATAATGATAATAAAGTCCTGCCTGCGCCCCCCAGCACAGATGCAGTGTAGAGAATGCATGTGTCTTGCTCCACTCCATTATCTTACATATTTCATCCCAATAATCCACTTTTTCATATTCCATAAGTTCAACAGGTGCTCCGGTTATTATGAGTCCGTCAAAATATCTTTCTTTTATGTCGTCGAATGTCTGGTAAAACTGGTTCAGATGGCTTAGTGATGTATGTGTAGCCTCATGTGTCGATGTGGCTACAAATGTTACATTGACCTGGATAGGAGTATTAGACAATGATCGTAGAATCTGCAGCTCCGTATCCTCCTTAAGTGGCATGAGATTTACGATTGCAACCTCAAGCTGTCTGATGCTCTGATGCTGCGCTCTGTTCTCGTCCATCACAAATATATTTTCTCTTTCGAGTATTTCTTTTACAGGTAAATCATTTTGTGTCTTTATAGGCATTTCAAAACCCCTTTTCTATTTCAAACTATCGTCCGAACATCTCTATAAACGTATCTTCCGAGATAATCGGTATCCCAAGTTCTTTTGCTTTATTATTTTTTGATGATGCAGATGCGGTATCGTTATTTACCAGATAGTCTGTCTTTTTTGACACACTTCCGGTCACTTTTCCACCATGCGATTCCACATAGGCTTTAAATTCATTTCTGTTGGCAAATTCATGCACATCGCCTGTTATGACAAATGTTTTGCCACTTAAACTACCATCGGAAGTATCTTTTATCTCCACTTTTTCGATGTCAAGCTCCGTTATAAGAGCCTCGAACATGGCCTCATTTTTCGGATTGGCGTACCACTCGAGTATGGAGTTGGATTTTTCCTGTCCGATACCATCTATATCGACAAAATCTTTCTGATGTCTCATGCGGTCAGCAAACTCATCAAAGCCTATCGTGTTTATGATTTTTTTGCCCGCATCCGTTCCTATAAGCGGTATGCACAGCGCAAATATCAGATTGACAGGATGCACCTGTCTGCTCCTTGCAATAGCATGTTCCATGTTCTCACAGGATTTCTCTCCGAAGCCCTCCATCTGACTTATAGTATCAAAATGCTCCGGCAGATGATATATGTCCTGAAAACTGTGGATGAATCCCTCATTAATGAATTTTAACATTGTTTGAATCGAAAGTCCATCTATGTCCATTCCACTCTTGCTGACAAAGCGGCTGAATTTCTTTACGTTTTTTGCCGTACAGTCAGGATTGGTACAGTGAAGTGTCTTTACACCGCTGTTTTTGCTTGCGACAATTCGTGTAGGATGATGACAAACCGGGCACTCTTTTGGTATTTCCACCTCGCCCACCGCGTCCTTTGCAGCAATGCACTTTGGTATAATCTTGTTTGCTTTTATGACAGAAAGCGTGCACTCTTTTCCCACACCAAGACGCTCTATCTCTGTCAAATTGCAGAGTGATGCTCGCGATACTGTCGTTCCCTCGATCTGTATCGGTTCAAAAACTGCTACCGGTGATATAGTGGAAACCGCACACGACCACTCGATGTATTTAAGCTTTGTATCGACCGCTTCATCCTGCCATTTAAACGCAAAACCGGCTCTTGTAGCATGATGTCCGGTTACACTTCCGCCTGCCGCATATACCGTATCGTCATAGCAGATCACAAGCCCGTCCACCGGTACATCCATCTTTCCGCTCTCAACATCCTTTGTCCATCTTTCGATCGCAGCCTCTATTCCTACAGCATCTGTTGGCTCACGTTTTACAACATTAAATTTCATTTTCGCAAGATAATCCATACGCTCGCCCCAAGAGTCCATCGAATCATCAATGTACACAAGAGTAAATGCATAAAACACGACATGTCTGCGCTTTACCTCATCCACATCTTCAAGATTTAATGTTCCGGATGCAAGATTTCTTGGATTGGCATATTTTTCATCGTCATCCTCTATTGTATCGTTTAAAAGTTTAAAGTCTGTATATGATATTGTTGCCTCGCCTCTTACCACCATATGGCCTTTGTAAGATATCTTTGTCGGAAAACCGGATATTGCATCCTTTAAAAATGTGATGTTGCTGCCGACCGTTCCGTTTCCGCGTGTCAGTATCTTGTTAAGTTTTCCATTATCGTATGTCAGCACCAGAGTCAGACCATCAAGTTTCCATGACAGCCATATCGGCATATCTGCCGCCCATTTTTTCAGCTCCTCCACGCTCTTTGTCTTTGCCAGTGAAAGTGCCGGATATTCGTGAGGCTCCCTGTTTCCTGCCTGTGCCTCGTAACCTGCATTCTGAGTCGGACTGTCCGGCAGGATATATCCTGTTTCTGTCTCAAGCTGTGAAAGTTCATCAAACAACGCATCCCACTCATAATTGGACATAATCTCGTCCGCACCGTTGTAGTACGCCTGTGATGCTTTGTTTAGAGTATCTACAAGCTGCTCTATTCTTTGATTTTTATTTTCCATCCTGTTTTCCCCTGTACTGTTTTAATCCCCTGTTTACCACACTATATATTTTCTTACTTTTCTTATTATTATCCTGACTTGCTTTCTTTGGTGCAGATTCTTTTCGTTCTTTATATACACTGGTTGTTTTATGACTATCTTTATTATTTTCCAGATTACGTTTTGATGCCATTTCACGTGCCGCAACAGGCTGGTTTGAAGAATCCGCGATAAGTTGCTCAAGTCCTCTGTATTCCTGCGGTGTGACATCCCTGTACTGTCCCCTTGGCAGATCGCCTAAGGATATGTTCATGATCCTTACTCTTTCAAGTTTTACCACGCGATAGCCAAAATATTCACACATTCGTCTGATCTGACGGTTATAGCCCTGTGTAAGTATGATCTTAAACTGCTTTGAGGAGAGCTTTTTCACATGACATTTACGGGTAGTTACGCCCAACTCCACAAGTGGTACGCCCCCGGCGAGCCCACGAATAAAGCTGTCTGATATGGTTTTGTTTACTGTGACTAGATATTCCTTCTCATGCATATTGCCTGAGCGCATCATCTTGTTTACTATTTCGCCATTATTTGTAAGCAAAAGCAATCCTTCCGAATCCTTATCCAGACGCCCGATCGGATAGATGCGTTTAGGATAATTTATGTAGTCTATTACGTTATTTTTCTCACGTTTTTCGGCTGTACACACGATTCCTGCTGGCTTATTTAAAGCAATAAGTATCATCTTTTTCTCTTTTGACACCACCTTACCATTGTATGTAACAACCTGACCTTTTACAACACGGTCTCCAGTTTTAGCTATAACATCATCTATGAATACATTGCCCGCTTCTATCTGTCTATCTGCTTCTCTTCTCGAGCAGACTCCCGCCTCACTTAAGAATTTATTTATCCTAATTCCACTGTTTTCCATTATATTCTCCTATAGAGTAAAACACGGAGACCTTAAGTCTCCGTGTGTTTTTCGTTTGTTTATCTGTAGATTTGTATCTTGTATCAAGACCTGATCCTATACATTAGGAATTAAAGTTACTGTCCTACAGTCTGAAGATTATCAGTTTTTATATAAGCTTTTCCATCTGTACCTTCGCTATATGAGACAATAGTCCATTCTCCCTCAGTTCCGTAGGCTGTAAGTGTGACACCCTCTTTTAAAAGACCAAGTTGTGATGCGTCTGTACTTGCACCGCTACGTACCTTTACTACATCCTTTGTCACAACCTGATATTCACTAGATGTTACCGCCTGATCTATAGCAGTCTGATCGGTTGCTGCTTGATCTGCTGTTGCCTGATCTGTTGTTGTATTATTCTGATCTGCTGCTTGATCCGTAGCTGCATTATTCTGATCGGTTGCCTGTTCCTGTTGCTGTGTATCAGCCTCTGTCGTCTGAGTATCTGCCTGTGAGTCGTCCTCTGTAGTTGTCTCAACTCTTGCTGTTGTATACCACTGTTTTATAGCACCCGAAAGAGTTGTCTCAAGCATTGTCTTAAGATCCGCATCGCTACTTACTGCATCCTCATATGCTTTCTGTACATCTTCCTGTATCTGTATAAACTCAGAAGATGCGGTATATTTTGAGATGAGTGCTAAAATATCATCATCAAGTGCTGTCTCTTCATATGTTCTGTTAAAATTGCTGTAAATATTATTTATATAGAGATTACCGTCTTTATCTGTTTCAATATAGAAGAAATCAAGTGTTGGCGCAACAGTGTTCACTCCAACAAACTTGATATTGTTCTCTACCGATACAAAATATGATCCTTTTTCAAGTCCGTTCTTTGTATAAGGTGTGATGTCTGTAACAGACTCATAATACTGGCTTACAACACCTATATAACTCTTTTCATTATCACTCATAGGAGTAGCAATTTTATCAAGTGTATCAAGATCATCTGCGCAATATGCTGTATAGTAATCTGAAAGTAGCTTATCTATATCATCTTTTGCATCATCTGTATAGTCTTTCTCAAACTGAAAATCCTCTACAGAAATCTGAGTCTCTGTTTCTGTATCAGAATTCTTTTTGCCGTTTCCGCCAGCAACTATTACAATCAGCATCAATATAAGTGCTACAAGTATTGCGGCCACTCCAACGTATTTTTTATTTTGCGAGCAGAACTGCTTTATATTATCTAATGTTTCTTTGTTAAAAAAGTCCTTCATTCGGTTCCTCCATTTAACATATAAAAAATTGATGTGACCGACGCGAATCGAACGCGCACTCGCCGGAGTCGGAGTCCGGAATTTTATCCATTAAACTACGGTCACACAAAGATACCAAATATTTATATCACATATCTGTATTTTTTTCAATGTTACTTTTTTCTTAATTCTGTCTTCTTATTATAACTTTTATGCATACTACTATAATTGATAAAAATTTGACAATCCTATTCATTTACACTATTATAGGTACTTGTAAGTGTTTTGTCTATAAATACATTTACTACGGAGATTTTTAGGACAATAAATTTTAATTATAAGGAGTAACACTATGAGTTTCACATTTTTGAATCAGCTCCCTACTCCTGCCGAGATCAAGGAACAATTTCCTTTATCACAGGAACTTATGGAGCTTAAAGCACAACGCGATGCTGCTATCTCAGATGTAATCTGTGGAAAGGATGACCGTTTTCTTGTCATTATCGGACCTTGCTCAGCAGACAATGAGGATTCTGTATGCGACTATGTAAGCCGTCTTACCAAAATTCAGGAGGATGTAAAGGAAAAAGTCATTATAATTCCAAGAGTATATACAAATAAGCCAAGAACTACTGGCGAAGGCTACAAAGGAATCGCTTCCCAGCCTGATCCAGAGAAAGCGCCTGATATGGTAGAAGGACTCATCGCCATGAGAAAAATGCACATCCGGGCCATCGCAGAGAGTGGTCTTACATGTGCCGACGAGATGCTCTACCCTGAAAACTGGGGATATGTAGAGGATCTTCTGTCTTATGTTGCTATTGGTGCACGCTCTGTCGAGGATCAGCAACATCGTCTAACAGTCAGCGGTTTTGATGTGGCAAGTGGCATGAAAAACCCTACGAGTGGTGATTTTTCAGTAATGCTTAATTCCGTTTACGCAGCTCAGCATCCACACCACTTTGTATATAGAGGTTACGAAGTCGAAACATCCGGAAACCCTCTTACTCACGTGGTACTTCGTGGTGCAGTCAGCAAACATGGCAACACAACAACCAACTACCACTACGAAGATCTTATACGTCTGCATGATATGTATGGAAAGATGGATCTTGTAAATCCGGCAGCAATTATCGATACCAACCATTCCAACTCAGGCAAAAAATTCAAAGAGCAGATTCGTATCGCAAAAGAGGTTATGCACAACAGACAGCTTTCTTCTGATATCAAGTCACTTGTCAAAGGACTCATGATTGAAAGCTATATCGAGGAAGGAAGCCAGAAGATTGGTGAGCATGTATATGGCAAATCGATCACAGACCCTTGCCTTGGATGGGCAGACTCAGAAAAACTCATATATGAAATTGCAGAAATGAATTAATAATAAATCTTCCCACACCGAAATAATGTGTGGGAAGTTTTGTTTTTATAGCTTTATTTTTATACGCAATTTAGTTTACTATTCTCATTTTATCATATTGCTGTATGCAAGTATCGCACTGACAGTTTTCGAATCCTGTATTTTCCCTGCATATATCATATCGCATAGTTCTTTTATGGTATATATTTCCACATCTATCGACTCTGCATCATCAAGGTGCTGCTCTCCTTTTTTAAGATTTCTTGCCAGATAAACATCTATCGATTCATTGCAAAATGCTACCGTTGTACGAAGTGACAACAAATATGAGATGTCATCAGATCTGTATCCTGTTTCCTCCTCAAGTTCTCTTGCAGCACATATTTTGGTATCTTCTCCCACAAAATCCCTGCTTCCCGCTGGTATCTCTAGTGTTTCTCTTTCAAGTGCATTTCTGTATTGGCGTACCATAATTATTCTACCATCATCAAGTACCGGAAGGACTGCTGCTGCTCCTTTTCTATGTGCCACATAATCCCACTCTTCTATCTTACCATTTGCAAACTGCATGGTATCTTTGTATACATCTACAATAGCACCTTTATACATCAGTTCACGCTTTAATCTTTTCATCTCATCTATCATTTCAACACTCTCCTTTGATTTTATGTAAAAAGAAAAGGCCCCACAAGAAGCCTTTTCTATATTTGTAGATATTATGTTTAACCGATCTCTTTGGTATGGTAACTATTTCGCATAATCAATTACTCTTGATTCACGGATAACACTTACCTTAATCTGTCCAGGATACTCTAACTCAGACTCAATCTGCTTAGAAATATCTCTGGCCATAAGTACCATATCGGCATCACTGATCTGCTCAGGAACTACCATAATTCGAATCTCTCTACCTGCCTGAATAGCATAAGATTTTTCTACTCCTTTATAACCATTTGTAATGTCCTCTAACTGCTGAAGACGATTTGAATATGTCTCCAAAGTCTCTCTTCTTGCACCCGGACGTGCAGCGCTGATTGTATCAGCAGCCTGTACTAAGCATGCAATAAGTGACTCTGGCTCAACATCACCATGATGTGATTCTACTGCATTAATCACTAAAGCTGATTCTTTATATTTTTTACATAATTCGGCACCGAGCTGGACGTGTGAACCCTCCATATCGTGATCGACTGATTTTCCTATATCATGTAATAAACCGGCGCGTTTAGCCATTCTGACATCTTCACCGATCTCAGCCGCTAAAAGTCCTGTAAGCTGTGCAACCTCAATTGAATGCTTGAGCGCATTCTGTCCGTAGCTTGTTCTAAACTTCATCTTTCCGAGAAGACGAACAAGCTCTGGGTGAATACCGTGAATACCCACCTCAAGTGTAGCGGCTTCACCTTCTTCACGAATCATTGTCTCAACTTCTTTTTGTGCTTTTTCAACCATCTCTTCTATACGAGCTGGATGAATTCTTCCGTCAACAATAAGTTTTTCAAGAGCGATTCTTGCGACCTCTCTTCTGATTGGATCAAAGCTTGATAAAATGACTGCCTCAGGTGTATCGTCGATGATAAGATCAACTCCTGTCATTGTCTCGAGAGTACGGATATTACGTCCCTCACGTCCAATGATACGTCCTTTCATTTCGTCATTCGGAAGAGCTACTACTGAGATAGTAGTCTCAGATACATGATCTGCCGCGCATTTCTGAATAGCTGTAACCACATAGTCCTTAGCTTTTCGATTTGCTTCTTCCTTTGCCTTGTTCTCCATTTCCTTAATCATTTTTGCAGTATCAAGTTTTACATCTTCTTCAATGGTTTTTAAGAGATATTCTTTAGCTTGTTCGGAGGTTAATCCAGAGATTCTTTCAAGTTCCTGTAAACGCTGCTCATTAAGCTTTGATATTTCAATCTTCTGCTTCTTGAGTTCCTCTTCCTTAACTGCAAATCCAGCTTCGCGCTTCTCGATTGCTTCGAGCTTTTTGTCGAGATTTTCTTCCTTCTGAACGACACGACGCTCATTACGGGAAATCTCATTTCTACGCTCTTTGATCTCTTTATCCATATCATTCTTTGCTTTGATGGACTCTTCCTTGATCTCAAGCATAGACTCGCGCTTTTTAGCCTCCGCAGTCTTTACAGCATCATCGATGATTACTCTTGCTTTTTCCTCAGCATTGCTAATCTTGGAATTAGCAGAATTTTGCTGATAAGTTGAAGCGACAAACCATACGACTATTGCAGTAACTATGATAGAAACTACAGCAGTAATGATATACGGTAGCATTACAGGAGCACCTCCTTTATTAAATTTTCATTGTATTTCACAAATTACAACATATAAATTTTATACTTTTTGGTGCTTTCTGTCAAGTTGATTGTGGTATATAGTACTACAATTCTTTATATAAATTTTCGTAATCTCTCATGATTCTTAGTATGCTGCCACTTCTAAAGCCTCTGCGCAAAATATACTGATATATCCTGCGAAATTCTCCATCGTCACAATTTTTCGGATCATAATGTTTTTTTGCGAGTAGCTTTATTATATGCTCGTCTTCATTGGCATTGTATTCTAGTTCAAGTGCCCTTTCTATATCATCTCTACCTATCCCTTTTGTCATAAGCTTTCGTGATAATTGTTGGCGGCTTAAACTGTTCTGATGGTATCTGACATATGTGGATGCAAACCTGTAATCATCAAGATAATTAAAGCTCTTCACATAGTCTATTGCATCGTCTATGCAACACTGCGGATAGCCGCCCTGCTCTAATTTTTCACGCAGCTTTCTCTCACTTCGATCCATCTGCTCAAGCAGATACAATGCTCTCTTTTTGGCACGTTTCCCGACGATCTCATTCATCAAGGTGTAAAACTGTTGTTCACTGATAAGGGCACCTTCATTAATTGAAAACCGCACGGCCTCTCCACGGTAAAGTATGCATGTCTCTCCTGTGTCAAATGTCGTGCGGTATCTGCCCTTACCAACATTCTCATAGCTGGTAATTTCAATCATGTATTACTCTTTATCCTCTGTGGAATCCGCTGAACTATCAGATTCCTTAGCTGTCTCTTCCTCATCCTCAGGCTTTGTAAAATAGAAATCTCTTACTTTTGTCTCAAGCATGTCAAAGAATGCAGGATTCTCGCGGATATATGTCTTGGCATTTTCACGTCCCTGACCTATCTTATCGCCCTCATATGCATACCATGCACCTGATTTGCTTATAATATTTGCATTCGCAGCAAGGTCTAAAAGATCGCCTTCTTTTGAGATGCCCTGTCCAAACATAATATCAAACTCAGCTTCCTTAAATGGCGGAGCCACCTTATTCTTTACAACTTTTACGCGGACATGGTTACCAATGATCTCGCCTGCTTGTTTTAATGACTCTGTACGTCTGACATCAAGACGGACTGATGAATAAAACTTAAGTGCTCTACCTCCAGTAGTAGTCTCCGGGTTACCAAACATAACTCCAACTTTCTCACGGAGCTGATTGATAAATATAACTATACAGTTTGACTTGCTGATGACACCTGTAAGCTTACGAAGTGCCTGACTCATAAGTCTAGCCTGAAGACCCACATGAGAATCTCCCATATCGCCATCTATCTCTGCCTTCGGCACAAGAGCTGCAACAGAATCGACAACTACGATATCTACAGCACCCGAACGTACCATTGTCTCTGTAATCTCTAACGCCTGCTCTCCGCAGTCCGGCTGTGAAATGTAAAGATTATCTATATCAACACCTATATTCTTAGCATACACTGGATCGAGAGCATGCTCAGCATCGATAAAGCCAGCTATTCCGCCTCTCTTCTGTACCTCTGCCACACAATGTAGTGCAACTGTAGTCTTACCAGATGATTCAGGTCCGTATACCTCAATGATTCTACCCTTTGGAAGACCTCCGAGTCCCAATGCAATATCAAGACTTAGTGAACCTGTAGGTACTGTCTCTACCTCCATATTAGTAGCATTGTCACCAAGCTTCATGACAGAGCCCTTTCCATACTGTTTCTCAATCTGCGCGATTGCAGCATCTAATGCTTTTAATTTATCTTCTTTTGCCATAATGATCTCCTGTTCTTACGAACAAACGTTCGTTCTGTTATTATAATAATACACTTCTATTCTGTTGTCAATAAATAAATTGGGATTAAAACACAAAACATAAAAAGATAAAAGACAGTTACCTTCGCAACTGTCTTGATTATACACATATCAAACTGCTATCGTCAAGTAAATAAAATAAACTTACTGCCTAGCATTTTCATCTGATTAATTTCTGCCAAACTCAGTAAGAACAAGATCTTTATTTCTGTCTAAGGTCATGCCGACGCTCCATTCATTGATAAATAGAAGCAATGGATTGCCTTTCATATCTATGACTTTCTTCATATCGCTTGTGCCGCTGATATTGTCCACATCTATTTCATCCTTGTTCTCGATCCATCTGATATGCTCATACGGAAGGTTCTCAAGTCGGATCTCGACATTGTACTCATTCTCAAGTCTGAATTTAAGTACATCAAACTGAAGCACACCTACTACACCGACAATTATCTCTTCCATGCCGCCCTTGTACTCCTGAAACATCTGGATGGCACCTTCCTGTGCAATCTGTGTAACACCTTTTACGAACTGTTTTCTCTTCATTGAATCAACAAGTCCGACTCTGGCAAAATGCTCAGGTGCAAATGTAGGAATACCCTCGAACTCAAATTTTTCTTTTGATGTGGTAAGCGTATCTCCGATAGAATAAACGCCTGGATCAAACACGCCGATGATATCTCCGGCATATGCCTTGTCTACCATCTTGCGCTCATCCGCCATCATCTGCTGAGGCTGTGAGAGTTTTATTGTCCTGCCTCCCTGCACATGATTTACTTCCATTCCAGCATCAAACTCTCCCGAACATATACGCATGAATGCAATTCTGTCCCTGTGGTTTTTGTTCATATTGGCCTGGATCTTAAATACAAATGCTGAAAAGTCCTCCGAAAACGGATCGATCATGCCAATATTCGATTTACGTGCTGTAGGCGCATATGTCATCTTAAGGAAATGTGAAAGAAACGTCTCAACACCAAAATTTGTAAGGGCAGAGCCGAAAAATACAGGTGAAAGCTCACCTTTTGTGACCATATCCATGTCAAATTCAGCACTGGCACCGTCAAGAAGGTCTATTTCATCTAAAAGTTGTGCTTTATAATCCTCTCCTATCTCGTCGGCAAGCGCAGGATCATCGATAGAAATGATCTTCTCAGAGCCCTCCTGTGTACCTTTTAATGTATCTGCAAATGTCATGATCTCTCTTTTTTTCCTGTCATAGACACCTTTAAACTCTTTACCTGAACCGATAGGCCAGTTTATAGGACATGTTGCAATACCTAATTCCTTTTCGATATCATCAAGAAGCTCAAATGTATCATTTGCATCACGATCCATCTTGTTTATAAATGTAAAAATCGGAATATGTCTCATAACACAGACCTTGAAAAGTTTTCTTGTCTGTGCCTCTACACCCTTGCTGGCATCAATTACCATGACTGCTGAATCAGCCGCCATAAGTGTACGGTAAGTATCCTCCGAGAAATCCTGATGTCCCGGTGTATCAAGGATATTTATGCAGTAACCACCGTAGTTAAACTGTAATACAGATGAAGTTACCGAAATACCTCTCTGTTTCTCTATCTCCATCCAGTCCGAAACAGCATGCTTCGCTGTTGCCTTTCCCTTTACAGAACCGGCCTGATTGATAGCACCTCCATAGAGAAGAAATTTCTCTGTAAGTGTGGTCTTTCCTGCATCAGGATGGGAAATTATTGCAAACGTTCTTCTTTTTTCTATTTCTTGTCTTAAGTTGCTCACTAATGAATCCTCCAAACAAAATCAACATTTAATATAATTATTCCGTAGAAATATGCCCTAACGCATATTTGCTACATTCTGTCCGGAGCTGAGAATCCGAGCATATCTATGCATGTCTCGAGTACCTCTTTTGTGAGCACAAGCAATGCAATATAAGACTTCTGAAGCTTCTCATCCTCCTCAGAAAGAATCTTTGTATCATGGTAGAAGCCATTGAAGGCATTGGCAAGTTCGTAGATGTATGCACATATCTTGTGCGGTGCTGACTCCTCATATGCATTCTCAATTGTAGCATTGAATTTCGCAAGAGAAAGCATAAGATTTTTCTGTCCTGCATTCTGCGCCGGCTGAATGACATGGTTAAGGTCAGCATGACTGCCTCCCTTTGCCTCGTACTTTGAAAGAATTGATTTGATTCTTACTATAGTATAGAGAATATATGGTCCTGTATTGCCCTCGAAAGAAGTAAATCTCTCGATATCAAAGATGTAATCCTTGCTTGCCTGATTTGAGAGATCTCCGTATTTAACAGCAGCAAGAGCAACTATTTTTGCTGTAGCCTCTGCTTCTGCCTGATCTATGTTGAGATTTTCTTTTTCCTTCTGATTTTCCTGTATTTTCTTAAGCATCTCATCGTTGATTTCTTTAAGGAGATACTCAAGACGCATAACTCCACCATCTCTAGTCTTAAAAGGCTTTCCGTCCTTGCCATTCATAGTACCAAATCCAATATGAACAAGGTCTGTACTATGCGGAACAATACCTGTCTTTCTTGCACAGCGAAATACCTGCGTAAAATGCATTGACTGACGCGCATCTGCAAGGTAGATAACTCTATCAGGATTATTTTCTTTCATACGCATAACCAGTGTTGCAAGATCTGTTGTGCTATATAGAGATGCTCCGTCAGATTTTAAGATGATACATGGAGGGATTTCCTTTGTATCAGCGTCTTCTTTTACATCGACTACGAGAGCCCCCTCACTCATATGAGCAAAGCCTTTTTCCTTCATCATCTCAACCATTTCCGGTACATAAGGCTGTGCATCAGACTCACCCTTCCAAAGCTCGAAATGCACGTCAAGATTCTCGTAGTTTCTCTTAAGATCAGTAACAGACACGTTCATGATATGCGAAAGAAGTGCCTGATATCCTCTTCTTCCTGACTGCAGCTCCTTAGTTGCTAAAAGTGCAGCCTCTTTAAACCTCTCATTCTCTTTTGACTTTCCGCTTGCTGTAGGATATATATCCTCAAGCTCTGATATGGTAAACGGTGCTTCATCCGGATACTCACCTGTGTAATTTTCATCAAAATATACAAGGTCAGGTTTTCTCTCATGAAGTTCTGTGATGATAAGTCCCATCTGAAGTCCCCAGTCTCCAAGATGCACGTCACCTATCACGTTGTGTCCCATGAATTTGGCAATACGCTTTACACTCTCTCCGATAACTGCTGAGCGAAGATGACCTACATGAAGCGGCTTTGCCACGTTTGGTCCGCCATAATCTACTATGATAGTGAGCGGATTTTTTGCTTTTTCACAGCCGAATCTGCCCTCATCGCTACTCATCTTATTCATATATACTGCAAGAAAGGCTGTATCCATTTTGATATTTAAAAATCCTGGTTTTACAGACTCTACAGATTCAAACATCTCATTGTCCAAAAGAAGCTCGGCAACCTTGTCTGAGATCATAAATGGTGCACATTTATACTCTTTTGCCGCTGCCATGGCTCCGTTACACTGGAACTCACAAAGGTCAGGTCTATTTGAAAGAGTTACTTTTCCGTACTTTTCATCGTAACCTGCTTCCACGAATGCTTTTGTAACTTCATCTGATATCAGATTGATCAGTTTATTCATCAATATTCCTCCTAGTTAGCTATACATATATACGTACAGTCGAATACACATATCTTAGCACACAAACCTAGGGCTTTCAACATCAACTTGTACTATGATGGTCGTACCTATATACATTTAAATATGACTTTTCGCCTATTTTTTTGTTATTATACTATTAATTTTTCATTTTATATGCTACAATATTTGATATTATTTAACTCAAACTAAACTTAGCTGGAGCCGGCATTTACTCCCACTAGACTAAGGAATCGTGAAAGC
>CAVICC010000003.1:0-79012 GCA_963641405.1 bacterium
AATATTGAAACACCTACAAGGCTTTGCAAGCTGTTTCTGCCGGATTTCATCAACCAGGGAAGTGGCAAGGTGTTGAATGTATCGTCAACAGCGGCAATCATGCCGGGAGCAATGCAGACAGGATTTGCCAATGCCCGGTCCAGAAGGGAAATGAGAATACATTGTACTTTGAAGCTGTGGATATGGAGAAGCCATTTGTAAGCTTCAATGAAGGCATGTGGGATTTCTTTGAACCGGAGCTTCAAAAGAGAATTTATGAAATGGAGAAAGATGATACATTCGCAGCAAAAGTAAGAAGTGCTTTAACAGAGCTTCTTCCGGGCGGCAGAGGAACAGTTGATGATGTGGCTAATAAGCTTGGAATCAGTAAACGGACACTTCAAAGAAAACTGACAGAGGAAGATACCTCTTTCCAGAAGCAGTTGAATGGTGTTAGGGAACTGCTTGCGAAGCATTATATCAAAAACACAGATATGAGTACGGACGATATCGCCTTCCTGCTCGGATATCAGGAATTAAATTCATTCTTGCGGGCGTTTAGCATCTGGACGGGAATGAGTGTAAGTGAGTATAGGAAGAGAAATTGAGAAATCATCGTTCCAAATAATTCCATAGTCACTTCTCGTACTCCAATGGCGGGAGCAAGATGACCTTCAAGTACTTCGCCTAGTGTCATAAAATCGATAGTGGCAGCAGCATCCGATCATCAATATAATAATCGCAGGAGATCAGGCCTTCATCGTGATAACGGGGCTCCATTGAAAATTCTGGATTGACGGAGATTGCCCTTATGCAGCTTCGGGTATTGACCATGATCAAATAGGAGAAATTGTAATATTTGACATCAAATGAGATGTTGAATTTGATGCAAGCCAGAAGTATAATAAAGGTATGAATCAAGAAAGGGGGCTTAATTATGCCGAACATTAAACCAATTTCCGATTTGAGAAATTATGCGACTGTCCTTGAGACTGTTCAGGTTGGTAAGCCTTTGTACCTGACAAAAAATGGACGTGGCTGTTATGCAGTCATGAATATTGATGAGCAGGAAGAACAAAAAGAGAAAGCGGAAAAATATGATCGGATACAGGCACAGCTTCGCCTGATGTGTGAGCTTGCTGAAGGAAGAAGATCAGGAGAGGAAGAAGGCTGGATTTCTTCAGAAGATGTAAGAAACCACTTTAGGGCCCGTGCGAATGCAAAGTAAAATAGCCTATTCTCCGAGAGCATTAAAGGATCTTGATGAAATATGGAATTATATTGAATTTGAACTCTGTAATCCAATCGCAGCTCAAAATACAGTAAACGGCATCATGGATAAAGTGGACGGGATTGCATCCTTTCCAGAGTCTGGTGCGAAATTGGAATTTGAAAATGGACTTGATAGTGGTTATCGTTATGTTGTTTTCAAAAACTATATTGCATTTTATCGTCTGAGATCAGAGAATGTAGTTTATGTTGACCGTGTGATTTACTGTGGCAGAGATTATATGGGAATCCTTTTCCCGGAAAACTGAAGTAGTGTAATAAGCATTGAAAAAGTTAATTCTTTATGAAGTCATGAATTTTGAATTGACATATAAATTTGCAGTAAATTGTATTGACTATTTTTCTGATTCTGGTTTTATAATATTAAAGGTGAGTCCTACCTATAAGTGGAGGTCGTAAAAGCGTAAGAATCGCCACAGGTGATTCTTCATGGTGGCTATGCTTTTTAGCATAGCCACTTTTAATGTTAAGGAGATGTATGAAACAAGAGAGATTAAATTTATATCGTATAGATATGAAGTATATTAGAAATTTGCATAATATTGACGATCGAGTGTCCTCTGTTTCGCCGCAGATAGGAAAGCAGCATAGGATATATGTTGGTACAGTAGTGGTCTGCAATGAGCATAAATATCTTATTCCATTATCACATCCTGTTGAAAAACATAAGAAAATGAGCCCCAGAGCTGATTTTGACAAAATATATGATAAAAAAGGAAAATTGCTGGGAGTGTTAAATTATAATCTCATGATTCCAGTAGAGGATAGGCAGTTAATAAAAGTAAATCTTAAGGAGGATAAAAGAGATACGATAGTTGTCTTTCTCAATTTCCTCGTCAATGTCTATTTCAAAATTTCCATCTATAATATACCTCTTTCAGCGGACAACTCAATAAAATATGGTTTACGTCCGCAATGATTTTTTTAGTTATCTTATGACTGAATAATAGCATAGCAATATAGACAAAAGTGAGACAAATTATGATACTGAATTAAAAATATGAGTATATAAACGAAAAAATGGTGAAATTATATTTGAAAGACTTTTAAAAATATTGTATAGTTAGTGTAGACTAACAAAAGCAATAAGTATAAAACTACGCTGAGGTTAAGCTAATTAAATAACGTTGTGTCAAAATTATATTGTTGAAAGCGAGGATAATGCTCGTGATAAACCTCATAGTTATTGTGCGCATGATGCAGCATACACCGCTGCAGTTTTTGCGTCATGATATGAAGAAAAAGAAGAATAAAAAGGCAATGCATCTGCCAAGATGGAGCTTTATGAGCCGCTTCAGACTGCGCATCATGTTCCAGAACAAGGCAAATTATCTGATACTTTTTGTTGGAATACTCTTTATCATGGTTTTGCTTGCAATGGCAGTCGGAATGCCGGATACACTCGATTATTACAAGAGTAACACAGACGGAATGATGTTCGCAAAATATCAGTATGTGCTCAAATCGTATGTGGATGAGGATGGAAATATCGTATCGACTGACAATGAAGATGCTGAGAAATTTGACATGACTTCTCTTCTAAAAAAGAGCGATGAGCTTGACGAGGAGGTATCAATATATGGAATTTCCGACGACAGCAGCTATGTAAAGATCAAGAATCTTAAGTCCTTAAAGAAAAATGAAGTGTATATTTCGCATTCATTTGCTGAAAAATATGATCTAGGAGTGGGGGATAACATATCACTCGATGCTAAGTATGAGAAAAAATCGTATACCTTCAAGGTGAAAGGAATATATGATAAATCTCAGAGCATTGCAGTATTTATGCCGATAGATAAATTTGCCGATATGTTTAATCTAAAAGATGACCAGTTCAGCGGTTTCATTTCAGATACAAAGATAAAAGATATTGATGAAAATAATATTGCGACGACCATCACGATAGATGAAATCACAAAAATGGCAAATCAGTTAGATCACTCAATGGGCTCATACATGACCTATTTCCAGGTACTTTGCATCCTGCTTGCCACTGTTATGATCTACCTACTCACGAAGCTCATTATCGAAAAAAATGAGACAGCTATCTCAATGACAAAGATTTTAGGATACGAAAATAGGGAAATCGCAAGCCTTTATCTGATGTCAACATCTATAGTAGTAGTAATCGCGGATCTAATCTGCGTAGCAATCGGAACATTTGTGATGAAAGTCGTATGGAAGATGATGCTGTTCTCATACAGTGGCTGGTTTGAATTCAAAGTAAAGCCGCTTGGCTACGTAAAAATGTTTGGATTCGTGCTGATCGGATATCTGATAGTAATGATATTTGACTTCAAGAGAATTAAGACGGTTCCGATGGATCAGGCGCTTAAGAATGTGGAGTAAGGGTTTGATTAAGAATATTTAGGTAGAGTTACTCAAAATAAAGTGTTATAGTATACTTGATATGGAGCATAATTCCGGTGAAAGGGAAATAGTGAAGTCATATAACATGAAAAGGGGATATAGAGCAAATGGATGCAGCAAAAATAGCGGAACTTAAAGCTGGACTTGAAACGGCATTTATCAACAATGAATATAATTCAAATCTGGCTTATCAACCACAATTTTTGTCAAATAATCATAAAGAAGGAAAAAAAGTATTGTCCTCTATTGAGGATGAATTGATGGCATGCGACAAATTTCAGATAAGTGTGGCTTTCATAACAATGGGGGGAATCACACCGTTGCTGCAGACATTGAAAGATCTCGAAAAAAAGGGAATACCGGGTGAAATACTTACCACAAATTACTTGAATTTCAGCGAACCTAAAGCACTAGAAAAGCTTCATAATCTAACAAATATTACATTAAAAATGTATGATGTGGAAAATGCAGAAGAGGGTTTTCATACTAAAGGGTACATATTCAAAAAAAAAGAAATTTACAGAATAATTATAGGCAGTTCAAATATGACAAGTGCAGCTCTTACAAGCAATAGAGAGTGGAATACAAAGGTTGTTTCAACAGAGCAGGGAAAAGTTGCAAGAGAAATCATTGAAGAGTATAACGAACTGTGGAATTCTAGATATGCACTTACATTTGAAGCGTTTTATGACGATTATAAAGAGCGTTATCAGATCATAAAGAGACAGCATGAGATTGCGCGCACTGAAGAGATACCGTCTATTGAGAAATATCGTCTTAGACCCAATGCGATGCAGGTGGCTTTTATAACTAATCTGCGAAAAATAATCAATAAAGGAGAGCAAAGAGCACTTCTTATTTCAGCTACTGGAACCGGAAAGACATATGCCTCTGCGTTTGCAATGCGAGAATTAGGCTTTAAAAGAGTATTGTTTCTGGTGCATAGAGGGCAGTTAGCTCGTCAGACAAAGAAATCTTATGAAAAAATTTTTGGTAAATCTGTTTCTATGGGATTAGTCGGAGCAGGATATAGTGATTATGAAAAAGATTATGTGTTTGCAACGGTTCAGACATTAAACAGAGATGAACATCTAAAAAAATATAATCCGACAGATTTTGACGGTATAATCTGCGATGAGGTACATCATATAACTGGTAATACATATCAGAAAATTATGAATTATTTTAAGCCTAGATTATGGCTTGGAATGACAGCGACACCGGATAGAAGGGACGACGATATAGATGGCAAAAATATATATCAGATTTTTAACTACCAGATAGCGTATGAAATTCGTTTGCAACAGGCGATGGAAGAGAATATGCTTTGCCCGTTTCATTACTTTGGAATAACTGATATTTCAATGGTTAGTGACAAAGAAATAAAAAGCAGGAAACTAACAGAATCATCATTTAATCAGCTTGTGAGTGATGAAAGAGTAAAACATATTGTAGAGCAGGCAAATTATTTTGGATATAGTGGTGAAAGAGTTAAAGGATTGATTTTCTGCAGTAGAATAGATGAATCAATTGAGTTATCTAATAAATTTAACAGGACTATCAACCCTGAAACCGGTAAATACTTTAGAACAATTGCATTAAATGGAAATGCGTCAGAGGAAGAAAGACAGTCTGCTTTTGAAAGTTTAGCAACGGATGAAAATACGGAAGACGCACTGGACTATATTTTTTCGGTGGATATTTTAAATGAGGGTGTTGATATTGTAGAAGTAAATCAGGTTATTATGCTACGACCAACAGAATCTCCAATAGTATTTATCCAACAGCTTGGACGTGGTCTCCGTAAGGCAGAAGGTAAGGAATATGTTGTAATACTTGATTTTATCGGTAATTACAACAATAATTTCATGATACCGGTTGCCTTGTCAGGTGACCGCACATATAATGCTGACACGATCAGAAAATATGTTATTAGCGGGAATAATACTATACCAGGAGCCTCCACAGTACATTTTGATGAAATTGCAAAAGACAAAATTTTTAGCTCAATTGATAAAATAAAAGGCATGAAATCAATCATCAAAGAAAGCTATATATCTTTGAAAAACAGACTTGGAAGAGTTCCGTATCTTGTTGATTTTTATGAGAATGGTGAAGTGGATCCACTTGTGATAATCAAAGAATATAAGACATATCAAGGTTTTCTTGAGTCAGTGGAGAAGGAATTATATTCAGGAAGATTCACTGAACTGGAAAAAATAACCCTTGAATATTTGTCGAAAACTATATTAAGTGGTGCCAGATCGTATGAACTTGAAATTTTAAAGTATCTTTTGAAAAAGGATACAGTGTCAATTGATGAAATAAAATCAATATTTGAGAAAAAATATTCTTACGTTGTTTCTACAGAGACTCTTGATAATGCTGTAGATGTCTTAAAAGGAAAATTTGTCAGCAAAGATGAAGAGTATATGAAATATTGTCAGATTGATATTCTGGGAGAGTATAATAACAATATATTTAAGCGAACAGGAAGTTTTACAATACGTTTGGAAAATGAAGAATTTTATAGACAGATAAATGATATAATAGAAGTTGGTTTGAGACGTTATCATGATAAGTATTTATTATCATTGAATAATGATAGTCCTTTTATGTTGTATGAGAAGTATTCAAGACGAGATGTAAGTCTGCTTATGAATTGTGGACGCGATCTTTCATCCACAATGTATGGTATGAAAAAAATAGATGATGATGTATTTATTTTTGTAACATACCATAAAGAAGAAAATAGTGACGAACAGAAAAATTATGTGGACGGAAAACCTGATTATGCAGATGCTTTTGAGGATAATATGATATTTAGATGGGATTCTCAGATAGGACGAGGAATCAACAGTTCATATGTGGCAGATGTCGTAAATACACCTAGAAAACATCTTCTTGTAAAGAAAAGTGATGCTGAAACAAGTTTTTATTATATGGGACAATTTGATATAGTAAATGTACAGGCAGCTCGAAAGAATGATAATAATGGAAAAGAACGGGATATAACAAAATTTGTGATGCGAATGCAGCATCCGGTCAGGGAAGATTTGCTAAGATATCTGCAAAGTAATACAAAAAAAGAGGAACGTAAAGCAATATGAATACAATACGAGTTGCTGCAGCAGTAATAAAAGCAGTAAATGATAGAAATCAGCCTATAATATTTGCAACGCAGCGTGGATATGGAGAAATGAAAGGTGGCTGGGAATTTCCGGGCGGCAAAATAGAGATTAATGAAACACCACAGGAAGCATTAAAGCGCGAAATTATGGAAGAATTGGATACTGAAATTGCAGTAGGTGATATGATAGATTCGATAGAGTATGATTATCCTACTTTTCATTTATCAATGGACTGTTTCTGGTGTGAGGTGATAAACGGAGATCTGGTTCTAAAAGAGCATGAAGCTGCAAAATGGCTTACAAAGGAACACTTAAATGATGTAGAATGGTTACCGGCCGATATCACATTGATCGATAAAATCAGAGAGTCAATGTAGATGAAATTCAATACGTGATGGATTACAGATAGAATATAAAAATGTGCAGCTCGTATTTATGAACTGCACATTTTTTGACGTTATAATTTATTACCCTAACAATGCCTTATCTGATGCAAATTCCTCACCGGATACTTCTTCAAATTTAAGAAGAAGATCTTCCACAGTGAGGTTTTTCTTTTCATCACCTGAGATATTAAGTACAACCTGTCCGTTGTTCATCATGATAAGACGATTTCCATGAGCAATGGCATCACGCATATTGTGTGTGACCATCATGGCTGTAAGCCCGTTCTCCTTGATGATCTTGTCGGTCAGCGTGAGTACTTTTGAAGCTGTTTTGGGATCGAGAGCGGCTGTATGCTCATCAAGTAGCAGTACCTTTGGCTTCTGGAGAGATGCCATTAGGAGAGTAACAGCTTGACGCTGTCCTCCTGAGAGAAGTCCCACTTTGGAAGTCATACGATCCTCGAGTCCAAGATCAAGCTCTTTGAGAAGCTCATGAAAATATTCTTTCTCTTTCTTTGTAATACCCCATCCAAGACCTCGTCTTTTTCCGCGGCGTGCTGCAAGAGCAAGATTTTCATCGATCTGCATAGTAGCAGTAGTTCCTGTCATAGGATCCTGAAATACCCTGCCAAGGAAAGGCGCACGTTTGAACTCAGGAAGTCCTGTCACATCGACTCCGTCAATTATGATAGAGCCATCATCAACAGGCCAGGTTCCGGCTACTGCATTTAACATGGTGGATTTTCCGGCTCCGTTTCCACCGATAACAGTTACAAAATCGCCCTCATCGAGCTTTAAATTTACCCCGTTTAATGCGTGTTTTTCATTTATCGTTCCGAGGTTAAAGGTTTTATGTATATTGCGAATCTCTAGCATTTATTTAACCCCCTTCGCATTTAATGAGGCCGCAGAGCGTTTACCGGCTTTTTTGAATGAAGCCTTGCTCTTGCCCTTTAAGTATGGAACTGCAAGGAAAATTGCCACAATGATAGCAGTAAAAAGTTTGAGATCGTCACTAGGCATCTGAAGCCATAGTACGATTCCGATAACTATGTAGTAAACAATTCCTCCCAGTATTACGAAGATAAGTCTTCCCATGAAATTCATACGCTTACCAAGGATTGCCTCTCCAAGCACTTCACCGATGATAACAGCGGCAAGACCGATAACGATTCCACCACGTCCCATATTTACATCTGCAAAGCCTGAATACTGTGATAAAAGGCCACCTGAGAGAGCTACGATCGCATTTGAAAGGGAAAGACCAATAAGCTTCATGTTGTCGATGTTGATACCCTGAGCCTTGCTCATTGCAGGGTTGCAGCCTGTCGCACGGATTGCAGAACCCTGTTCAGTTCCGAAATACCAATAGAGCACTGCGATAATTACAGCTGAGAATATAACACCAACGATTATTGCGTGAGTCAGGTTACGTGATGAAAGTATCAGATTGTATTTATCTGCGCTGAGTGCCTGGTTGGCATGACGCTGCATGATGTTTAGGTTGACAGAGTAAAGTGCGATCTGTGTAAGGATTCCGGCCAGGATAGGTGGAATACCGAGTTTTGTATGCAACAGACCTGTGCAAAGTCCGGCAAGCAGACCTGCAATACATGCAAAAAGCAGGGAAATCCAGATGTTGTGGCCGTTTAAAGTCATCATAACAGTTACAGCACCGCCTGTGGCAAACGATCCATCAACAGTCAGATCAGCGAAGTCCAGTAGCCTGAAAGTGATGTAAACACCGAGAGCCATGATACCCCATATCAGTCCTTGGGCAATATTACCCGGAAGGGCATTTGTGAATGCAACCGGATTTAAGGATGCAAAATAATTCATTAGGATCATTTTATTTTAATACCTCCATAGTCGCAGCGATTTATTCTGCTGAGATCTCCTCATAGCCGTCAGGAACTGTGATTCCGAGATCTTTTGCGCGTTCAGGAAGATACTCTTTCGTGAACTTAGGAGCTGTCTTAACTTCCATCGTTTTGATGTCAGCACCGTTTACAAGGATATCGTAAGCCATCTCACCTGTTGTGTATCCAAGGTCGTAGTAGCTGATAGAAAGTGTTGCAACACCACATCCTTTTGCGATTCCTTCCTCACCTGCGAAGATAGGAGTCTTAGCCTGTGATGCTACATTGTTGATAGCCTCTGTACATGAAGCAGCTGTGTTGTCAGTAGGGATGTAGATTGCATCAGATGCATCACATGCGCTCTGTGTTACTGCAGCGACATCATTTGAATCAGAGAATGTATATTCTTTTACAGTGTATCCTTCGTCCTCAAGGTATTTTGTAATAGTTGTTGACTGATAGATACTGTTTGGCTCAGATGAGCAGTAGATGATACCGATATTCTTTGCATCAGGGAAAAGCTCTTTGATACATTTAGCCTGCTCATCAAGTGGAGCAAGGTCTGTTGTACCTGAGATATTCTTTCCTGTTGTACCTGTCCAGTCTGACATATCAAGGGCTGTAGCGTAATCTGTGATAGATGTTCCGAGGATCGGAATAGTATCTGTGGCAGCTCCGGCAGCCTGAAGTGCAGCTGTGGCATTTCCAAGGATAAGGTCATAATCATTTGTGACAAATGTTGTACAGATAGTAGAGCATGTTGAAGCATCACCGGCAGCATTCTGCTCGTCGAAGGATACATCGTCTCCGAGTTTATCCTTGAGGGCATCCTCAAATCCTTTTGTAGCAGCATCGAGAGCCTCGTGCTGTACGAGCTGGCAGATACCTACTTTGTATTTTGCATTTGAGTTCTTGCCTGACTGTGTGCTGCTGTTTGATGAGCTTGAATCTCCGCAAGCAGTAAGTCCAAGAACCATTGTTCCTGCAAGAACAAGTGAAGCTAAAATTTTAGATCTCTTTTTCATGATAAATCCTCCTTATATCAGTGCTTTAATGCGTTGATGTATCAATTAGATAAATTATATTAACTTATTAATGATAAGTCAAGATTACTCAGCTATAACCTTGGCAAATTTTTTCTTACCACGTCTGACAATGAGGCCTTCACCCTTGAAATCGTCGAGAGTGTATTTTGTAGAGATATCAGTTACTTTCTCATCTGCAACGGAAACACCGCCCTGCTGGATATTTCTGCGGCCGTCTCCTCTTGACTCGCAAAGTCCTGCTTTTACGAGAACAGAGATGATATCAAGCTCTCCATCAGGGAAGTCCTCTGCTGTAACGGTAACTGTAGGCATATTTGCATTGTTGCTTCCGCCTGCAAAAAGAGCATGGCTTGCCTCTTTTGCTTTTGTTGCTTCATCCTCACCGTGAACAAGTTTTGTAAGCTCGAATGCAAGGATCTCCTTAGCCTCATTGAGCTGTGCACCCTCCCAGTCTGCCATTTTATCGATCTCCTCGATTGGAAGGAATGTCAACATTCTGATACATTTAAGGACATCGGCATCGGAAACGTTTCTCCAGTACTGGAAGAACTCAAAAGGTGTAGTCTTATTAGGATCGAGCCATACTGCGCCTGACTGTGTTTTACCCATTTTTTTGCCCTCAGAGTTTAAGAGCAGATTGATCGTCATAGCGTATGCGTCTTTTCCAAGCTTACGTCTGATAAGCTCTGTTCCACCGAGCATGTTGCTCCACTGGTCATCTCCACCGAACTCCATGTTGCAGCCGTATTTCTGGAAAAGTGTGTAGAAATCGTAACTCTGCATGATCATGTAGTTAAACTCAAGGAAGGAAAGACCTTTTTCCATACGCTGTTTGTAGCACTCAGCAGTAAGCATACGGTTTACTGAGAAATGAGCACCAACCTCGCGGAGCACGTCCACGTAGTTGAGATCCATCAGCCAGTCAGCGTTGTTTACCATGATAGCTTTTCCCTCGCCAAAGTCGATGAAGCGGCTCATCTGTTTCTTGAAGCACTCTACGTTGTGATTGATAGTCTCTGTTGTCATCATCTGGCGCATATCTGTACGTCCTGATGGATCACCGATCTGTGCTGTACCTCCACCGATAAGTACGATAGGCTTGTTTCCGGCCATCTGAAGTCTCTTCATAAGGCAAAGTGCCATGAAGTGTCCTACGTGAAGGCTGTCTGCTGTAGGATCAAAACCGATGTAGAAAGTAGCTTTTCCATTGTTTATAAGTTCTTTGATCTCTTTTTCGTCTGTTACCTGTGCGATAAGACCGCGGGCAACTAATTCGTCATAAATTGTCATGATTTTCCTCCTGATAGATTGAATTTGTATTCAGAACCTTGCAACACACATTCGCATGTTCTGAATAGTTATATAAAATAAAATATCCCCCTCATCCATTTAAGGACGAGGGGGATTTCTCGCGTTACCACCTTAATTTGCATCCTGCTCACACAGGTATGCCTCCGTGAGTTGTCGCACAGCATATCCTAAAGGACTACTGCTAACACTCCAGCACTATAACGTGTGCCAATACGTTGCAGCTTATTAACCGGAATGGCGTTCAGTGCAAAGCTCCGGGATGTATTCCAAATCTGTTTTCCTTGCGCCTCTCACCGACCGGCAGCTCTCTGTAAGTATTGCAAAAATGTACTTGTTCCCATCAAAGCCGTTTGAAATGTAATTGTGCTTCAATCGACGATATTATAGCCGTTGGGGAAGGTATTTGTCAAGGGTGCAAAATTCAGTACTTGCTTTAACAGTATTTATGGTGTGTAGGGATATTGCAAAAAAGTATAAAAAAGTATAAAATATTAGAAAAAGTATAAAAAGGTATAAAAAACTATAAAGAGTTTTAAAAAGTATAAAAAAGTATAAATAGTTATAAATTTCATATAATAAATCGAGGTGAATTTATGCAGAATCCATTTACTACAACATTCAGTAAGACTCCGGAATACACATATATCCATACAGAGAAGACAGAGGAGATACTGGAAAACTTTATTTACGATAATCCGTCTGAGTCGGTATATAAGATAACCGGAGTCAGAGGCTCTGGTAAAACCGTTATACTTGCAAAGGTGGAGGAAGAATTAAGAACTAATGAAAGCAGATATATTAACTGGCTTGTTTTTGATGTAAATCCTGCAAGAGATATATTAGGACAGATAGCGGCAATGCTGGTAAAGGCTGGTTTTGGTTCACAGGATAAGAAAACAACAGGGATAAATATCTCTGCAACCGTGCTGGGATCGGGTGGTGGAATAGGCTATACGGCAGAAACCAATAATAATTTTTTTGATATTGGTGTAGAAGTTGAGACAATGATACAGGCTGCACAGAAAAAGGGAAAGAAGATACTTATAGGAATAGACGAAGTTTCAAAGTCAGAAGAAATGGTAAAATTTGCATCTGAATATGGCAGATGGCTCAGAGCGGGGTATCCGGTATATTTTGTATGTACAGGTCTGTATGAAAATATACAGGAATTAAGCAATGTCAAAAATCTAACATTTTTCAGAAGAGCTACAACAGTTAAAACAGAGCCTCTTAATATGATACGAATGACTGAAATGTATAAGAGCAAGCTGGATATTGATAGTGATGAGGCTCGTGAAATGGCGAAGATCACGAAAGGATATGCATATGCTTTTCAGGAATTGGGAGTGTTGTGTTTTAAGAAGAAGGCGGGGGAGTCACTGAAAGATATTTTGCCTAAACTTAAAGCAGAATTGTTTGCGTATTCCTACGAAAAAATATGGGAAGAGATGACGGAAATGGACAGATTTCTTGCAGGACTTTTAACAGATAAGGAAGAATATAAGCGCGAAGAAGTGCTTAAGCTCATGGGAGAGAAGTCAGGAAGTTATTCAATGTACAGGGATCGTCTCATAAAAAGAGGAATATTAAATACAAGACAGGGATATATTTCGCTTGCGCTTCCATATTTTGATGAATATATAAAGGAATATTGGTAACTATTCAGTACAGAAATATGCGGTACCGCATATTTCGTAAGAAAAAGTATATTATGTAGGAGCAAGCGCCCATCAGCGAAGCTGATTCTAATGCGCTTGCGGCTCGCAACTGTGAAGGTACTGAACAGTTACGAATATTGTTGAATTTTCGCTTGGACTAAAATATGTGGAGATAAGATTATGAACCAGATAACACCATTCCTGCTCATCGGACTTATGCTCATCTACATCACAATGGCAGCAGAGCTATGGCATATAAGAAGTGCACCTTACATCACGTGAATGGAAAATATTAGAACTTTTGGCAAAAAATCAGGGAAAGATTGTAACAAAAAAAGTTATTTTAGAGCAGGTATGGGATATTGATGAGAATTTTGTGGATGCACATGCGGTTACAGTTGTGATAAACAGGTTAAGAAAAAAGATCGAGAAGGACATGGCAGATCGGGTATACATAAGGAATGTGTTCGGGGTTGGATATACATTTGGGGAGTAGATAAAGCACATAATTTGTATTATAATAAACACAGACTATTAAGTACGGAGGTGCCTGACATGGGAAGCTATCTGAATCCGGGAAGTAAAGGGTTTGAGGAAAGTCTTAATTCTGCAATCTATGTGGACAAAACAGGGCTGATAGAAAAAATAAACGCACTGGTCAATACGAGACAGAAATACATCTGTATCAGCAGACCGAGGAGATTTGGTAAATCCATGGCTGCGGATATGCTCACGGCATATTATGACCGCAGTGTAGATACAGCAGATTTGTTTGATACATTGAAAATAGCGAGTACCAAAGATTATAAAAAACATCTTAATCAGTATGATGTACTGAAAATAAATATGCAGTTTTTCCTAAGCATGACACATAGTATGGATGAAATGCTGGATAAGTTTAGTAAATTTCTACGCTATGATTTAATGGATGAATATACACAGATTCGTTTTCGGGATGAGGATAATCTGGTACAGGTAATGAAGGATATCTACGCCAACACCCGCAGACCATTTATCATACTCATAGATGAATGGGATTGTCTGTTCCGTGAGTACAAGCAGGATAAAGAAGCACAGAAGAAATATCTGGATTTTTTGAGGGCATGGTTAAAGGATCAGGAATATATTGCACTTGCGTATATGACCGGAATTTTACCAATAAAAAAATACGGTTCACATTCAGCTTTAAATATGTTCAGTGAATACTCCATGATAAATCCTCGTGAAATGGCAGAGTTTTTCGGATTTACTGAGGATGAGGTAAAGACACTCTGTGTGGGATATAAGCGAAACTTTGAAGAAGCACAGGCATGGTATGATGGATATGAGCTTATGACCATGGATGGGGAAAAACCGAAGATATATGCAATGTACAGTCCCAAATCCGTTGTGGATGCCATGCTTAGCGGTCTGTTTGATAATTACTGGAATCAGACAGAAACTTATGAGGCATTGAAGGTATACATCCAGATGAATTTCGATGGCTTAAAGGATGCGATCGTGCGTATGCTTGCAGGTGATCGTGTACAGATCAATACAGGTACATTTTCAAATGACATGACCACATTCCAAAACCGTGATGATGTACTGACATTGCTTGTACATCTGGGATATCTGAGTTACCGCTGGCAGGACAAAACGGTGTCTATTCCTAATAAGGAAGTATCGCAGGAGTATGTAAATGCGATCAGTACAATGGACTGGGACGAAGTTATCGCATCTGTACAGGATTCAAAAAAATTACTTGAAGCAATGTGGACAAAGGATGCGGAGGCTGTGGCAGCAGGCATTGATAAGGCTCATAAGGAGATTTCAAGTCTGCAATACAACAATGAAAATTCACTTGCCTGTACAATAAACCTTGCATTCTATTTTGCACGCGAATACTATACGATAATCAGGGAATTTCCAAGTGGCAAGGGTTTTGCTGATCTGTGTTTTATCCCACGCAAAATGCATACAGATAAGCCGGCGGCAGTGATCGAGTTAAAATGGGATAAGAGCGCAGAAGGTGCGATCTCACAGATAAAAGATCGACAATATGTGGAGGGACTAAAGGAATATCAGGGCAATTTATTGCTTGTAGGCATAAACTACGATAAAGACACCAAAAAGCACACTTGCAGAATAGAAGAATTTGAGGTTAGCTGACACTTACAAAGATTAGCGCAGAAAGTCATTGACAAGACAAGCGCAAGTTTGATATAGTCTACAAAACAATGGTGATCAATTAAATACAAGTAAAAATACAGCACTACCTCTGAGGGAGTAGTTCGCGTATCTTATATATACGTGGTTTGTCAACAAACCCGGTCGCAAGACCTGGCAAGCATTAAAGAATGAGACTCATGTATGCAGCACACAATAGCACTATAGCTATAGGTATCTGCATGCACGAGTCTTTTTTGATGTATATATAAAGAGGCTAACTATTCAGTACAGAAATATGTAATGGCGATCACCAGACACTAGGGAATGGAGAAGAAAATATGGCACTTTTTATTGAAATCCTGCTCATTGGAGTAGGTTTGTCAATGGACGCATTTGCAGTATCAATATGTAAAGGTCTTGGAATGACAAAACTCAACAAAAAACAGGCAGTAACGATCGGATTGTACTTCGGAGGCTTTCAGGCACTCATGCCGTTTATCGGCTATATGCTCGGCATACAGTTTGAAAAGTACATCACAAGTATCGACCACTGGATCGCATTTATCCTGCTTGCATTTATCGGCGGAAAAATGGTAGTCGAGGCAGTAAAGGACAACGAAGATGATACGGTTGTAGAGAAAGATCTGGCACTAAACCACGGAGAAATGTTCCTGCTTGCGATCGCTACAAGTATAGACGCGCTGGCAGTCGGAATCATGTTTGCGCTCGCATATGATAACTTAAATATCTACGAGGCAATCACGATAATAGGGCTTACAACATTTGTACTGTCTATAATAGGTGTTGTTGTCGGCAATTTCTTCGGAAGCAAATACAAAAAGAAAGCCGAGATCGTTGGTGGAATCATCCTTATTCTTATCGGATTAAAGATATTGCTCGAGCATTTGGGAATAATAGCATTTTAGGAGGATATACAATGGAAAAATTTATTAATGAAGCACCATTTATCGTAGTACTGCTTTGCCTTGTGGTCGGATTTGTATTTCTGGTAAAAGGTGCGGATCTGTTTGTAGAGGGAAGTTCAAGCGTGGCAAAACGATTCAGAGTGCCGTCACTTATCATCGGACTTACGATAGTGGCGATGGGAACATCACTTCCGGAAACCGCGGTCAGCGTAGCTGCATCGATCGCACACAACAATACACTTGCGGTTAGCAATGTAACAGGTTCAAATATCTTTAACCTTATGGTAGTTATCGGAGTATGTGCTATAATGACACCGGTTACGGTGGATGGAGCATCCTTAAAAAGAGACTTTCCATTTTCGATGATATGTGCAATTCTGTTATTTGTCATGGGTATAATAGGGATGTCACTTGGCAGAGTAGACGGAATAATCCTACTGGTATGTTTTGCTGGCTATATTTTCTGCCTTATCAGACATACATTAAAGAATAATAAGAGCGCATCGGATTCGGAAGTAGATGACATTCCACTCATTTCAATGCCAAAAGCATTGATTTTCATCGTCATCGGTGCAGTAGGAATTGCTGTCGGTGGAGATGTGGTAGTAGACAGCGCAAGCCGTTTTGCAATAGATCTTGGAATGTCACAGACACTTGTAGGACTCACGATCGTATCCATCGGAACCTCGCTCCCAGAGCTTGTTACATCGATAGTTGCAGCCAGAAAAAATGAAGTGGATATGGCACTCGGAAATGCAGTTGGATCATGTATATTTAATATACTTATGGTACTCGGAATCGCGTCAGCGATCAGCCCGATCGCATTCATACAGGAAAATATCATAGATATAATCGTACTTGTGGTATTTTCACTTGTAGTATGGATCATGGCATGGACAAAACGCGAGATAAAAAGAGGCGAGGGCATTGTAATGCTGCTTATGTATGCAGTGTATACAGCGTATATTATCATGCGATAGCTCATTAAAAATAAATTAAAACAGGTGCACAGATGTTTAATGTCTGTGCACTTTGTATTATAATCAGGTTATATAAACATTAACGGTATTCTAGGAGGAAATGTACTATGGCATTTGATTTTGACAAAATTAAGAGCGGCATAATATCCGCAGGAAAAGAAGTAGGGGACGCAGTAACAGATGCATCCAACACAGCGAAGATCAAGTTCGATATAAAATCAAAAGAGGATTTCATCGAAAAGCAGTTCACAGAGCTTGGAAGACTCTACTACAACAATCACAAGGATGATGAAGAGCCGACAGAGCTGGGCGATTTCGCATCTATCAAAGAGGCATATGCAGAGATAGACCGATTAAATGATGAACTGCTCACCATGAAGGGCGCGGTGGTTTGTCCACAGTGCGGAGTAAAGCAGTCAGCAGATGCAGCATTCTGCGCAAACTGTGGTGCGGCACTTAAATAAATTTATTAAGAAAATAGGGATTCTAGAAAAATAAAGAATTACCTTAAGAATTCTTAAGAATTCTTAAGTCGATTCTTTAGATTTGACATATATAATAATTTTATAGACGTCTATATAATTACAAGTAAACAATATTATCAAGGAAAAGGAGAAGACTATGAAGAAATTAAAATTTATTTTTTTATTGGCAATGGCAATTACAACTACTATTACTACTACTATACCTGTGCAGGCAGCATCTAGTGTCTCTGGAAGCATTAGTGGAAGAACCTGTTCAGGTTCTGTATCATATGTGTATGCTTCTGGTGGGGCAAGTAACGGAGTTATAGCCAAGACTATATATGGAAGTGGGGGAACCTTAAAAGTTAAAGCCAAGGTATACTATAAATCAGGTGGAAAGCAGTATACAAGAGAAGCTTCGAATTCATCCAGTGGTGGAGGTGTGTCTGCAATTGCAAGCAACAATGATACGGGTAATGTGTATGGTGGTACTGGATGGCATTATGTAAAATCAGGTGCTTATACATGGGAAAATAACACAAAAACCGGAACAACTTGGTAAAATAACAATACATAATTACACAATAAAGGGGATGGTATAACATGCCCCTTTGTTGAAGTTGATTTGAATAATGGGGGAGATTATGAAACGAATCTTTTGGGCAATAACGCTGATATTTATCATGGGGACTACGTTAATAGGCTGCACAAGGCAGCAAAATTATAGCGATGAATATGATTTTAATACAGATGATCAGTATTCATATACGACGAATACAGTATCGTGGAAGAAGTATCAGTCAGATGGAAATGGACAATATATTCTATTGAACAATTATATATATTACTATAACAATGAAACAGAGAAATTAACACCATTGTGTGATAAGGCTAATTGTCTTCATGATATGGAAACAGATAAAACAAAATGTGATGATTGTAATGCATATATAAATAGAAGCATGGGTAATGAGGAGGCGGAAAATGATTCAGGATATAAGTATATCCAGTACTATGAAGGCAATATATATTATTGTCTTGGATCAAATATTTATTGTATAAGCAAAAATGGCTCATCTAAAAAGAAAATTTATGCAATTGCTAATGATAAGAGAATCGTAAGTTGGTTGATCCACAAGGGAAAGTTATATTATGAGATAGAAGAATACTATTATGAAGGCGAAGACGTATATTCAAAGGCAACCCTTATGCAGATAGATATGGGGGCTTCTATGAAAGAGAAGAATGCGAAAACTATTTTTGAAACAGATACAGACACTAATCTTCAGGGATTTGGACAGCTTCAGGCATATAAAGATAAATTAGTGTTTTCGACAATATGTATCAGCAAGGATTTTCAGATGACTGACAATGAATCATGGTTGCAGGCTATTCAGGGAAAATATTATATTTATGATTGTGATGCTGGTAAAATATCAGAAATTGAAACACCAGATAAGCAGAGTGATACGGATGCCATTGGATGCATAGCTTTCTTGGACGATAAAATGCTTATAAAGAAATATGATAATATGCAGGATCCGGAATACAAAACAGATATTTACAGCATGGACTACGATACACAAAAAGTAGAGGTGTGGATTGAAGGAATAGCGCAAGACTCTGGAATTAAAACATATAATGATTATGTCATAATAGATGATGCCGATATTCAATATTTTGAACAGGATAACATGAATTCATGCAATGTGGAAATCTATTCATCAGAAGGTCAGAAAATATCGAATTTTGAATATGAATTGAATTCCGTGGGAACATTTCAAGGATTCGGTCCAGATGGTATTTCTGTTGATGTGACACAGGATGATACTACATGGTATGTGAAGGAAATAAAATTTGACGATATCTTGAAATGTAATGGGGAAAAGATAACTCCTGAAACAGTTGCTGAGCGGAAATTTGGAGAATTGAACAATATAGTGTGGTAATTGTTGCAGTTGTTGCGGCACAACTATGAAGGTACTGAGCAGTTACGTAAACTGTACAAGATGGGAGAATATAATTGGTACGGGGAGAAATAAAGAAAATAATAAGAGATAAAATGTTTATTGTTATTGTTGCAATTATTATACTTGTTGAAATCATGACAATAATATACTGTCTCGGTGAAAAAAATGAGGCATATGTTGAATACAGAAATAATGAACAGAGCAGGTACATAGAAACATATGCAACATTTATAGATGAGATGGATGAGAGAGGAAAGCTCCTCATATCGGCATTGGACGATAAAAGTGATGATTTTTATAAGCGCAATGTCAATAAAATGGTGTCTGATTATAAGAAATTGTCTGATATTGTAATTGATGATGAACTAAATTGGGGCGTGGAGAGATATGCTGATTTTACATATGGTATATATTTCTGTATAGCGTTTGCTTTTGTGTGTCTGGAATACATATACGTTTCTGAACGTAAAAGTGGAATGATAAATATTTTGCGGTCAACAAAAAATGGCAGATGTAAAATGATCTTATCTAAATGGCTCGCGTTTATTATCCTTATTATTATGTTTACTGGAATTCAGGAGACAATAGTAATCGGACTTGATTCTATTATGTATTCAATGGGGAATATGAACAGCACAGTACAAAGCCTGCAGATATTCAGGGATTGTCCATACAGATTATCAATGAGTGAAGCAATGATACTCACTATCCTAAGCCATATGGTTATTGCCGTTGCAATAGGCTGTGTGATATTTTTCTTTGGAATTGCAATTAATAGCAGACTGCTGGAAAATGTACTGCCTATATGTTTTTTGGGAGTTGAGTTTTTAAAATCGGATAATTCACCGATAAATGTATTTTATCTATGGGACATGAAAAAAATTATTGGTAGTTATGGAAATTTAAATATATTCGGTGTTCCCATAGATAAGAATCCTGTATCATTTATAACACTTCTGGTGTCGATTTGCTTACTTATGATTATTGGGATATGTATATATTGCGTAAAATACGTGTCAGAAATAAAAACATATTTTCTGAAAATCAAAGAAGAAATCAGAGGATTATTTTCAAAGCTTCTTCATGCTGAAAATATGTATATAAATGAAGTCTATAAGCTGTTAATTTTACAAAAAAAATGGATTATATTGTTGATTATGTGTGTGGAAATTATCGGATCATTCAAGTCATATATGCCTGACAGTACATATCAGACTGCATATGAGGCAATATATCACATGTACCTTTCTAATATACATGGCAGGATTGATGATGAAACAGAAGCATACATAGAAAAAGAAAAACAGTACATACAAAGTGTGGAAAATCAGATAGATGCTGCAAAAGAAACATCAGAGAACTCCGTAGCATTAGAAGTGGAAAGCGAGCTTGAAAATAGAAAGAAAGCATTTGAAAGATTGAGTTTACAATATGATAAATCAGTTTCAGAAGACGGTGATAATTATTTAATAGATGAGATGAATCTTAAATCTATAATAAGAAAATACCGAAGCGACATCCTGATTTTTATGGGAACTTCGATAGCTCTCATAATGTTAATTTCAGGGTTATATGGAGCTAAGGATGAAAATAAAATAAAATTGTTGGTGCAAACTGCTAAAAACGGAAATGAGGTATTTTTAAAAGTAAAGCTTCGGTGTACGATATTATTCTCAATAATTATATTCGTTATTAGTATTATTCCATCGATATACGGATATGGCAATATCCTTACAGCAGATGAATTGATGCATCGTGTAAATCGTATATATGAGCCGGAAATTGATCTGGGAATTACACTGCTTGCATTTTTGCTACTTGTATATATTATAAGAGGAGTTGTTTATTTCTTACTTGCTTCATTTACGACATTAATAGTTAGAAAAACACATAATGAATTTGCAGTGTCAGTTTTTACAGCTATGATTGTTATAATTGTTTCTATGATATTGTATTTTTCGAAGAGTAATATAACCATGCTACTGATAAATATCGCAAATAGGGGAAATTAAAATGGAATTGTTAATAAAAAATATAAGTAAATCATACGTGAAAAATAAAAAAGCATTATGTGAAGTAAATATGTGTTTTACTCCAGGCATATATGGATTGCTTGGACCTAATGGCTCAGGCAAAAGTACGCTAATGAATATAATAACTGATAATCTGAAAGCTGATAAAGGGATCATATGTTATAACGGAAAAGATATACATAAATTGAAACAAATGTATAGAGAAAAGATAGGGTATATGCCTCAGCAGCAAGCGATATATGACAATTTTACCGGAGAAGAGTTTATGTGGTATATGGCGGCTTTAAAGGGAGTTGACAAAAAACAGGCAAAAAATCGCATAGATGATTTGATATCAATGGTAAATTTGAGCAATGATAAACAGAAAAGAATTGGTTCATATTCGGGAGGAATGAAACAAAGAATACTTATAGCGCAGGCTTTACTTAATGATCCCGAAATACTGATAATGGATGAACCAACGGCTGGATTAGATCCAAGTGAAAGAATTCGTATCAGGAATTTTCTTAGTGAAATATCCGAAAATAAAATAATAATTGTAGCTACGCATATTGTTTCTGATATCGAATTTATTGCAAAAGAGATTATATTGCTTAAAGGAGGGTGTATAATAGACCACGGAGTACCTCAACATTTGTTAGAAAGTCTTGAAGGCAAGGTGTACGAAGTAGAGGTCGGGCTGAATGAGGAATATTTTCAAGAAGAAGCAAAAATAGTTAATATAAAAATGGGGGCAAAAGGAAAAATATATAGGATAATAAGTGAAAATAAACCTTGTAACTATAAATATCAAGAAGTTAAGGCGGGACTTGAAGAACTATATATGTATCATATGTGAAATTTAGTGATGAAGGGAGCAGGTATGGCAAAAAGAAAAGCTTAATACATAACAGGCGGCATAGTTGTTTTACTGGCAGTAATATTGACCATTTTTATAATTTTTAACATGGGCAGCAGTGATGTGATAAGAGACAAAATAACAGCTTCTGATACATCGCAGAAGATCCTGACATCAGATGAGGCTGAAAAGTACGGTGTAAGCCCTACTGAAAATTATAGTTATGGCTTGTATACAAGCCAGATAGAGCTTGATAATCAGCTTACAGTCACAATGGAAATCATTACAGTTAAACATACTGATGAATCTGAAGAGATAATGAAAGTGCTTTTTGACGTAAATCCGGAAGAGGTAAAGGGGTATGATGTCAAAACAGCGGTTTATTCGCAGGATGTAGTTGAGGGAGATGATGACTCAGAAAATGATGTTATATGTGTTGGAAATGTAACTGTGACAGATGATAGTGGGGAGTCATTTTCGGAGCTTATATCATATATGGATCACTCGGTCTTTAACTAAATGAAAATATTTATTAAGCTATAAAAAACACTTGAGCAGATTGTATATTTAAAATACAGTCTGCTCTATTATTTTGCAGTTACGGAATGTATTTTAAATTAGGGGGGAATTATCAGGTGGAGTAAAGGTTTTGATACTTATGCTGAAAGATGATTCGTTTATTTATAATATGTCTAACTGTGGTGATAATTGTGCTAAGTGGGTTTTGAAAATTGCCGAAAAAAAGGATCTGACAGTATATTTGCAACATATCATGCATTTTGAGGATAGCTTTAAAATACAGATAATGAACACCGGTAAAATTGTGTGTAATCCGAAAGAATATGTAGCTGAATTATTGGAAGCGGAGGAAATGGAAGATGAAAGTAAATTTTAGATAAAGATATTCTTGTTGACTTACAACAGTTGACAATTTAAAAATGCCATGCTACCCTAGAGATGTATGAGATAAAAGCGATGAAAAAGAGAGTACTTTTATGGTAGATTTACAGAGAAATCCCCACAGGCTGAGAGGGGATGATTGAAAGTAAAAGGAAGATGGCTTTGGAGCAGCAGTATCGAACCAACGGCTAGATACTGACAGGAACCGCCTGTTATAGCGGAAAGAGGCGCAGCAGTGCATTTATTTATAGGGTAGCTGCGTGAACAGAAGTGGTACCACGATATAATCGTCTTCTTGGGAGTTTTCTCCTGAGGAGGCGTTTTTTAGCGTATAAAAGAAGTATGATGAGCATAAAGAACGCGCAAACTTGTTTGCAGAAGTGCTTTATGCGAAATCAGACGGCATAACGGAAACCGAAAATTGTAGCTGCGAAGCAGCGGAGAAGCCTTGAAAAGGCGAATTTGAGGGTGGAGTTATGTGTTTATACGCAATATAAAATCAGGAGGAAACTAAATTGGCAAACAAAGGCAAATTTTACATGACTACAGCAATTGCGTACACATCAGGAAAACCTCACATTGGAAACACATATGAGATCATCCTTGCAGACGCGATTGCCAGATACAAAAGAGCAGAAGGATACGATGTATATTTCCAGACAGGAACAGATGAGCATGGACAGAAGATCCAGGAGAAGGCTGAGGCTGCTGGCATTTCGCCAAAAGAGTATGTAGATGAAGTGGCCGGAGAAGTAAAGAAAATCTGGGATATGGTCAACTCATCATATGATAATTTCGTCCGTACAACAGATGATGACCATGAGAAATGTGTAAAGAAGATCTTCAAGAAACTTTACGATCAGGGAGATATCTACAAAGGCTCATACGAGGGACTTTACTGTACACCATGTGAGTCTTTCTGGACAGAGTCTCAGCTTGTAGACGGAAAATGTCCTGACTGCGGACGTGAAGTACAGCCTGCAAAGGAAGAGGCATATTTCTTTAAAATGAGCAAATACGCAGACAGACTTATCGAGCATATCAATACACACCCTGATTTCATCCAGCCAGTTTCAAGAAAAAATGAGATGATGAATAACTTCCTGCTTCCGGGACTTCAGGATCTTTGCGTATCGAGAACATCATTCAGCTGGGGAATTCCTGTTGATTTCGATCCAAAGCATGTAGTGTATGTATGGCTTGATGCCCTCACAAACTATATCACAAAGATTGGTTACGATCCTGACGGATCATCAGAGCTTTTCAAGAAAAACTGGCCTGCAGACCTGCACCTTATCGGAAAAGATATTGTGCGTTTCCATACTATTTACTGGCCTATTTTCCTTATGGCACTGGATCTTCCGCTTCCAAAGCAGGTATTCGGACATCCATGGCTGCTTCAGGGCGGTGACAAGATGAGTAAGTCAAAAGGAAACGTTATCTATGCAGACGACATGGTAAGACTTTTCGGTGTAGATGCCACACGTTACTTTGTACTTCATGAGATGCCATTCGAGAATGATGGAATCATTACATGGGATCTTGTGATCGAGAGATTTAACTCAGATCTTGCAAACATACTTGGAAACCTTGTAAATAGAACAGTTTCCATGAGCAATAAATATTTTGACGGTATCGTAAAGAGCACAGGTGTAACTGGCGATGCTGATCAGACTGCCATTGATGCAGATCTCAAAGCTGTTGTTACCGGCACAAGAGATAAAGTGGCAAAGAAAATGGAAGGACTTCGTGTGGCAGATGCCATCACAGAGGTATTCGCACTTTTCCGTCGTTGCAACAAATACATCGATGAGACAACACCTTGGGTACTTGCAAAGGACGAGGCACAGCAGGATCGTCTCGCAGAGGTACTTTACAACCTCACAGAGTCTATCGCGATCGGAGCCAGCCTTCTTCATTCATTCCTGCCTGAGACAGCAGAGAAGATTGTGGCACAGCTTAACACAACACTTCGCGATTTCGATGATCTTGATAAATTTGGCCTATACGAGAGCGGAACAAAGGTTACTGATAAATCTGAGATCCTTTTCGGCAGATTAAAGGCAGAGGATGTTATGCCTGAGGTAGAGAAAATTCAGGCTGCACAGAAAGCAGAGTTCGAGGCAGAGCAGGCTAAGCTTGCAAAGGCAGAGGGTAAAGAGTGGGCATGTGGATGCAGCGCTAATGGAAATTCAGGCAACGTAGCAGAGCTTGAGCCGATGGACGTGGAAGCAAAGGACGAGATCACATTTGATGATTTTGGCAAAATGCAGTTCCAGGTAGGCGAGATCGTAAAATGTGAGGCAGTTCCAAAATCAAAGAAGCTGTTATGTTCACAGGTTAAGATTGGAAGCCAGACAAAGCAGATCGTATCAGGTATCAGAAAATACTATTCTCCTGAGGAGATGGTTGGCAAAAAGGTAATGGTTCTGGTAAACTTAAAACCGGCTAAGCTCGCTGGTGTTTTATCAGAGGGAATGTTACTCTGCGCAGAGGATGCAGAGGGCAATCTTGCACTTATGACCCCTGAAAAAGCTATGCCGTCAGGAGCACCTATCGAGTGATTAGGTAGTTTTCAGCAATAAGAAAGGAGCCTCATATGGAATATTTTGATATAGTTGATGAGATGGGCAACCCTACAGGAAAGACCATCGAGCGAAAAGAAGCGCACAGAAACAATATACTTCATAGGACTGCCCATGTCTGGATTGTCAGACGTCGCGGAGATTCCATACAGATACTTTTGCAGAAAAGGTGTATGGAAAAAGACTCCTTTCCTGGTTGCTATGATATATCAAGTGCCGGACATATTCCGGCTGGCGTGGATTTTATTCCGTCAGCTCTCAGGGAATTGCAGGAAGAGCTGAGTCTTACAATAGAGCCTTCGCAGCTTATAGATTGTGGACTGCACAGACATCACGCAGATGAGATCTTTCATGGAGAGAGATTTCTTGACAATCAGATTAGCAGAGTTTTTCTATTATGGCTTGATATCGAAGCGGAGGATATCACTGTGCAGAAAGAGGAAATTGAATCCGTAAAGTGGTTTGACTACACAGAGTGCAAGCAGGATGTAATAGACGGTAGCATTCCAAACTGCATAGACGTGACGGAACTTGAGCAGCTTGAGCCATATTTTGTAAAATAAGTATGTTGTCAATATAGAAAGATAGTAACTGTGAAGGAACCAAAGTTTTAAAAATAATAAAAATTGGGAGAACATTATGAGATCAACAAAAGATTCTCTTCTAGAGGATATCAAGGCTGAATTTGCTGAGGTCAATAAGATGATGGAAGAACTTGAGGCAAGGGAGCCTGAGGATGAAGCAAGTGAGGCTTATGAGAAATGGATCGAGGAGTGTGAGCAGATGGCTATAGAGTCAGAATCGCTTATGTCACTTATCGATTACAAGATGACACAAAGCCTGTAATATACACTAGTACAGCGTTAATAAATCATAAATCCCCCGCTTGGATCTGCATTGTGGTAAATGAGATCTAACCGGGGGATTTTTATGGTGCATATATATGAATATTTGGAAAATAGAATATTTATTATCTTGTAGACCCTTTCTCGATAAGCTGATAGCCCATCTTGATTTTCTTTTGCATATCATTGCCTGACTGCAGTATTTCAAGCAGCAGTTTTGCAGATTCCATTCCGGTAGTTTTATAGTGGAAATGCACACTGGTAATGGCTGGAGTGACTACATTGCCAAGCTCTGTATCGCCAAATCCGAGTAACTGGATCTGATCGGGCACTGATATGTTTTTTTCATGGATAAAACGCAGTGCACCAGCAGCTATGCCGTCTGTTGCACATATGATTGTATCTATATCAGGGCTTTGTTCCAGTAGGCACCGGGTTTTTTCATATCCGCCGTCAACTTTAAACTGAGTTTCAAATATATTTTTTTTGGCTATTTTTATTCCATTTTCCTTTAGGGCATCAAGTGTTCCTTTTTTACGTGATTCACCAGCAGCCTTGTCTTTTTCGGTTACACCTATATAGCCGAAATGCGTTCCGGTTTTTGAGAGCAGACTTGCAGCATCGTAGGCAGCATGATAATCGTCCTGGTATACGCATGAATAGTTGTCGAGCTCCTGTGCTGCTATAACAATCGGAACATCGACTTCTTTCATGAGCTTTAAATGTTCTTTTGAAAAGATCGTACCCATGAAAATGATGCCGTCTACCTGATTTTTGCGGAACAGACGCAGATATTTAAGTTCTTCCTTTGGCTTATTCTGTGTGTTGGCAAGAAGAAGCTGGTAGCCATCGGCGGATAAAATCTCACTGATGCCTGCCACCATGTGGTTAACGGCTTCGGACTGTATTCGTGGAATGATGACGCCAATCAGCCGGGTTATGTTATTTCGCAGATTTCTTGCTTGCATTGATGGCTTATAGCCGGTCTGCTCTATAACCTGTCTTATGATTTCTTTCTTTTCTTCGCTTACATAACCGTCGTTAAGGTATCTTGAGACTGTTGCACGCGAAACACCGGCAAGTTTTGCGATTTCATTTATGTTCATAGTGTAGCTCCTATATATGCATTACTCAAACTGTTCATACGTTAGTACTGTTTCTATATTTTACACCCATTAAATGTGTTCACACAAGATATCGTTTCATAATTATTTTGGTGGAAAGTTACAAAAAGATGAATTGTGATTTATAAAGTATTACCATTTACAAGTATGTGAATAAGCATTATTATAATAGTGAAATGTGAGAACGTTCTCACATATAACGGACTTTTAAAAGTACTAATAGCGCAAAAGTATTAAAGGTGTACTAAAAACAATCAAAAAAGAACGTTGCTATGATGTGGGAACGTTCACACAAAAAGAAGGAGGAATGGGTATGGATTACCGTAAATCAGCACAGGAAGTAATCACACATATTGGTGGCAAAGACAATATCGTGTCAGCAGCGCATTGTGCAACGAGATTGAGACTTGTCATAGCCGACAATTCGAAGATGGATGCAGCTGCCATCGAAAATATTGATGGAGTAAAGGGCGTTTTTGAGGCATCCGGACAGATCCAGATAATTTTTGGAACAGGAACTGTAAATAAAGTATATGATGAGTTTATCGATATTGCAGAGATCACTGGTGGCACAAAGGATGAGGTAAAGCAGGCTGCGGCAGCAAAGCAGAACATCTTCAAACGTGCGATAAAGACACTAGGTGACATTTTTGTACCGATCATTCCGGCTATCGTTGCCAGCGGACTTCTGATGGGACTTCTCGAGGGACTTTGCAATGTCTGGCCACAGATGGCAGAGTCAGGCACATATACTATCATACATTTATTCAGTAATGCAGCATTTGTATATCTGCCTATCCTTATTGCTATATCAGCAGCAAAGGCATTTGGCGGAAATCAGTTCCTTGGCGCAGTTATCGGTATGATAATGATACATTCAGACCTTTTAAATGCCTGGAATGTATCTGGAATGGCAAAAGCAGATATTCCTACAGCATCAGCATGGTTTGGACTGTATGATATCGATCTCGTAGGTTACCAGGGACATGTTATCCCGGTTGTAATCGCAGTATGGCTCATGTCTGTACTCGAGAAAAAGCTGCACAAGATTGTACCGGAGATTATAGATCTTTTCGTTACACCACTTGTTACAGTTCTTGTGACGGGATATGTTACTCTTACAATTATTGGACCTATTTTTTCAACACTTGAGAATTACGTACTTTCAGGAGCACAGTACCTTATTTCTATTCCGTTTGGTATAGGAGCAGCAATTTGTGGAGCTCTTTATGCACCGACAGTTGTGGCCGGACTGCATCATATGTATAATGCTATTGAGATCGGTCTCATCAGCAAGACAGGACTTAATACATGGATGCCTATCGCTACAGCAGCAAATGTGGCACAGGGTGCAGCAGCACTTGCCGTTGCATTCAAGACAAAGAACAATAAGACAAAATCAATGGCTCTTCCGGCTTCACTTTCAGCATTCCTTGGAATTACAGAGCCTGCAATATTCGGTGTAAATGTCAGGTTTATGAAGCCATTTATTGCAGGATGTATTGGTGGTGCGGCAGGAGCACTTGTAGCTGGAATCTTCGGAATTGGTGCTACAGCATATGGAATTACAGGTTTATTTGGTTTCCTTATCACAACAAATTATACAGTTCAGTATGCGATCGAGCTTGTAGTGGCAGCCGGAGTGGCATTTATCATCTCATGGATGCTTTACAGAGATAAAAATGAAACTGCCAACAATGGAAAAATAACAGAAACAGCTACAGCAACACAGAATATAACAGTAGAAGATGCAAAAGAAGCAACATCAGAGAAAAATACAGTATACAGCCCTATAAACGGAGAGGCGATCGAACTTGAAAAGGTAAATGACAAGACTTTTGCATCAGGAGCGCTTGGAAAGGGATTTGCGATCGTGCCGGCTGAGGGTAAAGTATATGCACCGTTTGACGGAACAATGACAATAGTATATGACACGAAACATTTACTTGCGATGACCAGCAACGATGGAATTGAGCTTTTCGTACACATCGGTCTGAATACGGTAGAGCTTCAGGGCAAATATTACACAGAGCATGTAAAAGCAGGAGATGTGATCAAAAAAGGTCAGCTTCTTATGGAATTTGACATTGCAAAGATCAAAGAGGCAGGCTATGATATGACTACACCTGTGATAGTTACAAACGCTGACAATTATGCAGAGGTGAATGCAGTAAAATACGGAGAAATCAAAGCACAAGAGAAAGCGATCGTGGTGAAATAATATGGATTTAAGAGAGTACTTAGAGGAAAAAACAAAAGAAGCAGAGAGCAGACAGGAAATAGTAGATCAGGATCCAAACCGTCTGGCACTTCATCTTATGCCACCGGTAGGCTGGATAAATGATCCAAACGGATTGTGTCAGTTTCACGGAGTGTACCATGTTTTTTATCAGTACTCTCCGATAGATCCAAATGGCTCGTTCAAGGCGTGGGGACACTATACATCCGAGGATCAGATCCATTGGAAACAGCTTCCGACAGCATTTTACCCTGATGAGGAGTTTGATAAAGACGGAGTCTATTCCGGCAGTGCATTTATCGAAAATGACAGGATGTATCTGTTTTACACAGGCAATGTAAAGCAGGAGGGAGATCATGATGCAGACCTTACATATTCAGGCAGAGAGGCAAACACTGTGCTTGTAACCAGCGAGGATGGTATTCATTTTTCAGAGAAGCAGCTTGTCATGACAAATGCAGATTATCCGGCTGAGTATACCTGCCATATCCGCGATCCTAAGGTGTGGAAAATGGGCAATACCTACTACATGATACAGGGTGGCAGAAAAATGACTGATCCGGCAGGCGGCATAAGTGCAAATTCAAAGGAAACAGATTATGGCACGGTACTGTTGTTTGAGTCGGCTGATCTGGTACACTGGAGCTTTTTAAAGGATGTGACTACGGATGAGCGTTTCGGCTATATGTGGGAGTGCCCGGACTATTTTGTTATAGATGGACAGCCGGTGCTTTCGGTATCGCCACAGGGACTGGAGCATGAAATGTACCGTTATCAGAATGTATACCAGTCAGGATATTTCCTACTGGAGGATGAGATAATTTCTCCACAGGATAAGCATAACACGGTTGTCCCTGATCCAGAAAAATTCCATGAATGGGATTATGGTTTTGATTTCTACGCACCACAGACCTTTTGTGATGAGAGCGGCAGACGGATCATCATAGGATGGGCAGGAATCGGTGATGCAGACTATGATAATGCACCGGCAGTGGCTGCAGGCTGGCAGCATTCACTTACACTGCCGAGAGAAATCATCTGGCAGGACGGCAGACTTTTACAAAAGCCTCTTGCCGAGCTTGAAAATCTGCGAAAAGATCAGATTTCCTTTGAAGGCGAGTATAATGCTGATCAGACCGTTTTCGAGATTGAGGCAGATCAGATATACGCAGACTGCATGATAAATGTCAGCAGTGGTCAGGAAAGTTTTTGCGTAAATTATGAAATGGGAATACTTGATTTTTCTATTTCAGAAAAAGCCGGCTGCGGCAGAAAATCACGCAAGATACAGCTTGATAAGCTTGAGAATATGAGACTCGTCGTGGACAACTCCATGGTAGAGATCTATATAAATGATGGAGAATATGTTATCACCTCAAGATTCTACTTCCCGGACAGAAGCAGAAAGATAGAGGTGAAAGGTGTCCGTGATGCAAACCTGTGGTATCTGGATGGTCTTAAGGTGACACGTTAGGCGGGAGAAATGGTAAAGAAAGATCTGTATAAGATACGTATTCCTTTATTGATAATAATAGTATATTGTGTTATTACTCAGTGGATATTTGACACAGTGTGTCCATTTTCTATTATGTTTGGATTTCCATGCCCAGCATGTGGACTGACAAGAGGCTGTCTGTCGATTTTGACAGGGCATTTTGTGAAGGCATGGATATACAATGCCACGGCATATTTATGGTTTCCTGCAATAGTATGGCTGTTAATTATGAGGTACGTTTGTGGAAGACAAAGGATAAAATGGGAGCCGGTGTTTATAACGATAGCACTTATAACAGTAGGCTATTATGTATTTCGAATGATTACAAAATTTCCGGGGAGTGAACCAATGTCATTTAATGGTAAAAATATAGTGACATGGCTTGTTGAGAGTAGTAAAATTGAATGGTAAATTTTTCATACATAAAGGAGGACGAAAAAATGTTTTGTAAAAATTGCGGAACAGATAATGCAAATGGTAATGCATTTTGTCAGAATTGTGGTGCACCACTTGTACAGGACGAGCAGGTAAATGCACAGCAGGAGTCATATACGCAGGGGACAGCAAGCCAGCAGAACGCATATAATCAGAATGGGGCTTACAACCAGCAGGCTACATACGGACAGAATGGAATGCCATATCAACAGCCGTATACGGGAAATGCAAATATGCCATTCAATCAGAATACGATACCGGATGAGTATAAACCAATCAGCATGTGGGGCTATTTTGGTTATGAGATATTGTTTTCAATCCCATGTGTAGGATTTATTCTTTTACTTGTATTTGCATTTGGTGGAACAAAGAATAAGAACTTAAAGAATTTTGCCAGATCGTATTTCTGTCTATTTATAATTTTAGCAATAGCGGCTGTAATTTTTATTACATTAGGAGGAATTGGCATAGCATCTTCAAGCTATCGTTATTATTAAAAAGCATAGGATATGACATTAAATGGAGATTTTTCAGTCGAAAATCTCCATTTTTTTAACACTTCATTTTTGGACACAGATCATATGGCTTCCGTTAACACATCCATATTAAACGGCTTTACTATATGTGCATTCATTCCTGCAAAAAGGAAACCTGTAAAGTAAAGGCGCAGTCCTGTCTGTGCATATGCGGCAAGCTGTGCATCATGTTCACTGTTGAAAACAGATGTCACAAAAGGTGCGCAGGCGTATATGAACAGGATCAGCAGTATGGCTACCGAAATTGAGGTTGCAATAGCCATCGTGATGTATAAAAACATCCCCCCAAGGGGCTTGTGACAGAAAGCTGGGCTTGATAGAATAAGCTCAGCTTTTTTGAGCCTTTTACCATAAAATACTAAAAGGGAAAAAGCAACAAATAGGGAGAATATAATAAATGATAAATAAGAGTATATATAAAAAATTTACGGCAGTTTTGCTGGTTTCTGTGATGGCATTGGGAATTGGCGGCTGTGGAAGCACTGGAAAAAATAATTACGGAAGTTCGCAAAACGGCACAGATGCGGTATCCGATGTGATAGGGACATCGGACGGTGACTGGGACATGAGCAATACGATAGTGTATGGTTCAAATGATTATACGCGAATCAATCCGGCAATGGACGAGCACGGGGAGATAAATGCGCTGATCTTTGACGGACTTACGGATCATGATGGAAACAATCAGGTGATCCCGCGTCTTGCAAAAAGCTGGGATTACGATGAGAGCACATTTACATATACATTCCACCTTGAGGAAGGCGTAAAATGGCATGATGGAGAGCCTTTTACGGCTGATGATGTGAAGTTTACGATAGAGGCGATCATGAACCCGGATAATGAATCTGAAAATGCTCCGAATTATGAGGATGTTGAGGAAATAAACGTGATAGATGACTACACGATATCGTTCAGGCTTAAGGCGGCAAATGTTGCATTTCTCGATTATATGACTATGCCTGTGCTGCCAAAGCATTTGCTCGAGGGCGAGGATATGCAGGAATCTTCATTTTTCAGAAATCCGGTCGGAACCGGACCGTATAAGCTGGAAAGCTGGGATGACGGACAGGCGATCGTGTTGAAGAAAAATGATGACTATTTTGCGGGGGCAGCGCATATCGACAGGATCGTATTTAAGATAGTAAATGATGCAAACGCAAAGGCGTTGCAGCTTAAATCCGGAGAACTTAATCTGTCACAGGTGACACCTAAGGATGCGGCTAATTTCGGTGATGGAGATGGTTATACAGTGTATGACATGACAACTTCGGACTACAGAGGTATTTTATACAATTTTGCAAATGAATACTGGCAGGAAAATGCTGATCTGATCCCTGCAATCAATTATGCAATTGACAGACAGGCTATTGTCGATGCGATATTGCTCGGACACGGCGAGGTGGCATATGGACCATTGCAGCGAAATAAGTACAATGATGAGAATGTAGAGCATTATGATTTCGACCTGAAAAAGTCAGCGGCAGCGTTTGAGGCGGCAGGCTGTAAAAAGGATGCAGATGGATACTGGACAAGAAATGGACAGAGAATAGGATTTACCATAAATGCATCTGCGGACGATCAGGTGCGTATAGATATGGCTCAGATAGCGGCACAGCAGTTGCGAGAGGCAGGACTTGATGTAAAAGCGAATGTTCCTGCCGAGGGAATAGACTGGGGCGGTCAGGAATGCTGTATCATCGGCTGGGGTTCACCGTTTGACGCAGACGATCACACCTACAAAGTGTTTGGAACTGATAAAGGAGCCAATTATTCAGGCTACTCCAATCCGCTGGTGGATGAATACCTGACAAAGGCGCGAGAGTCTGATGATGAGGCGGTAAGGGCAGAGTACTATGACAAATTCCAGGAAGAGCTGGCAAAGACACCTGCGTATACGTTTTTCTGCTATATAGATGCGATGTATGTCGCAGACAATAGTATTCACGGGATTGACAGTGACACAGTGCTGGGACATCACGGAGTGGGAATTTTCTGGAATGTGTGCGACTGGACAATGGAATAGGAAGAATTTGATTTAATGAATATTAATAATCTAACAATAAGTTTTGACACTGCGGATGGCGAAATAAAAGCCGTGGATGATGTCAGCTTTTCATTAGAAGATGGAGAAATCCTTGCACTGGTGGGGGAGTCCGGCTGTGGTAAAACCGTACTTTGTAAAAGTCTGATGGGACTTTTGCCGGAAAATGCGAGGGTAACAGCCCGTGACATGGTAAATGAAAACATACAAGTGAATAAAAGATTTGCCATGGTTTTTCAAAATCCGTTTACTGCGCTTGATCCCACTATGCGAATTGGTGATCAGATCGCAGAGGCGATCAGGGTAAACGGCATAACCGGAAGCAGATTTTCAAAAGTAAATAGGGAACGGATAAAAGCAAGAGTCTGCGAGCTCCTGGAACAGGTCGGCATAGACAACCCAAAAGAACGAAGCCGCCTGTATCCGCATGAGCTTTCAGGTGGAATGAGGCAGCGTGTAGTTATAGCGATAGCCCTGGCGGCAGATCCACAGATACTTTTGGCAGACGAACCAACAACTGCGCTTGATGTGAGAACACAGGCGCAGATTTTGTCGTTGTTAAAGAAAATAAATAATGAATCGAAAATGTCCATGATCTTTGTGTCGCATGATCTGTACGTGGTTTCGCAGATTGCAGACTGTGTGGCAGTCATGAAAGATGGCAGGATAGTTGAAAACGGCAGTGTGCAGCAGATTTTTGAGACACCGAAGAGTGAATACACTAAGAAACTGCTTGAAGCGGCACGAACCATACATGGAAACCTTGTACAATAGCATAAACAGACAGTAATTGCCGGAGAAATTGTCGGAGATAAAATTTGTGGGAAAGGTAAAATAGCATAAACACTCGTAATTATGATGGAGAAGATTACAAAGCATAAAAATACAATTACATATATCACAAAAAAGCTTCTCATATTCATTGTGAGCATATTTGTCCTTTCGATTCTGGTATTTGTGATGTCGCGCATGACACCTACAGATCCATTGCAGTCATATTATGGTGACCGCACGGAGAAAATGTCTGTGGAACAGAAAGCGCAGGCGAGGGCAAGGCTGGGACTTGATGAGCCGATACCCATGCAGTATGCAGTCTGGCTGGAAAATGCATTGCATGGTCAATTTGGGATATCCTACAAATATAAGCAGCCGGTGCTTACGGTTATCGAGGGCAGGATAGGAAATACACTGATACTTGGAGGAATAGGATTTGTCCTGACATTTGCAGGAGCACTGCTGCTTGGATTGTTGTGCGCAGAGCATGAGGACAGCTTTTTTGACAGGCTGATGCGTAAGGCGGGGACTCTCTCAAGCTGTATACCGGAGTTCTGGCTGTCGCTGGTGCTGATATTGATATTCTGTGTGGTATGGAAAGTACTTCCGAGCAGCGGAGCATACACCATAGGAATGGAAAACAGTCTGGCAGACCGAATAGCACATCTGGTACTGCCGATGACAGTTATCGTGCTTGGACATTTGTGGTATTACGCATACATGATAAGAAATATGCTGATCGAGGAAACAAGAAAAGACTATGTGCTTTTATGCCGTTCAAAAGGACTTAAGAAACATCAGATCATGGTCAGACATTGTCTGAGGAACATACTTCCGGCATACATCAGCATGATGGCAATTTCAGTACCGCATATACTCGGTGGGACATATATAGTGGAAATGGTATTTTCATACCCGGGAATAGGGACATTGTCATATGAGAGTGCGCGGTATGCGGATTACAATATGCTCATGGTGCTATGCCTTTTTACGGGAATAGTAGTTATATTCTGCAATATGTTTGGACAGGTTGTGAGTGAGCAGATAGACCCGCGGGTGCGTGGCAGACAGGGATAATCATAAGATTGGAAGATAGTGACTATTAACTGTGAAAGTATAGAACAGTTATGAAAGATAAATCAGATGTACAAAAAATATAGTATATACAGGCGAAAAAACAAATTGAATAAAAAAAACAACAGATTCCCCATTGTATCAGCGGTTTTACTGGCACTTATCATATTGGGATGCATATTTGCAAACGTGATAACCTCGCGCTCACCTGAATACATGGATCTGGTAAATTATTCGAAAGCACCGTGCAGGGAGTTCTGTTTTGGAACGGATACGATGGGGCGGGATATGTTCTCATGCATATGGTACGGCGGCAGAGTCTCGATAGCGATAGGTATACTATCAACGGTGATATCTACGATAGCAGCAGTCATTTACGGCTCGGTCAGTGCTGTCGCAGGAGAAACAATAGATACGTGTATGATGCGTTTTGCAGAGATAATCCTGTCGATTCCTACACTTCTGGTCATAGTGTTTTTACAGGCGATAATGGGAAAAGCATCTGTGATCTCAATATCCGTAGTGATAGGACTCACAAGCTGGTGTGCCATAGCCAAGATCGTGAGGACAGAGGTCAAACGTCTTAGAGAGAGCGATTATGTGACCGCGGCAAAATCCATGGGAAGTGGATTTTTTCATATATTGATCCGGCATCTGGCACCTAATTTTATGGCATCGATCATGTTTATGGTAGTGATGAATGTCAGATCGGCGATCGTAGCCGAGTCCACACTCAGCTTTATGGGAATTGGTCTGCCGATAGATGTGATCTCGTGGGGCAGTATGCTCTCATTGGCACAAAACGGGGTTATGACAGGTGCATGGTGGATAATACTCGTGCCGGGAATATTTCTGGTGACATTTCTGATGTGCATTACGAATATTGGACATTGGATGCAGATGAAGCTTGGAAATACACAGAGAGTGTTGTAAGGGATGAGCAGATAATAAATTGTAATCGAGGCTGAATCCACTATACTATAGCTATAGTACAGTGGATTTTATGCTGTAAACAAGGAAACTAAACAGGTTGTATCAGCCGACAAGACCAGCTGGGGAGGCACAAGCAGTGAGGCATATAGGGAGGCAACCGGTGAGTAGATGAAGATTGGGAGCCGTTTAGGCTCCCAATTCTCTGTCCTTTGCCATAAAGAACAATGCTATTGTGTCTGGTCCTACATGGCTGCCGGTACAGAAATCATAAGATGTGTTGATGAAACCGCGCACCTTTATGCGCTTTTTGATCTCATCCATGACATAGAGCGAATCCTCGTATGAATCAGCGTGAGCAATTCCGATAATCTGTTCCTCTGGATTTACGATATTCTCACACACGAGATTTATAAGTTCGTTCAAAACAGGTTTTCTGCCACGGCATTTCTTGAACTGTACGATATATCCGTCCTTGTTTCCACGGAGTATTGGCTTGATGCTTAATACATTTCCGATAACTGCAGAAGCACCGCTAAGGCGTCCTGTTTTTGCAAGATATTTGAGATTTCCTACGGTAAATACACCATTCATTCTGGATGGATATGTTTCTAAGGTATCTGCAATTTCGTCAAATTTCATGCCTTTATCGCGCATTTCACTTGCGTAGATGGCAAGTATTCCCTGTGCCAATGATGCATTGAGCGAATCGATCAGGCGAATTTTTCTGCCGTTGGTATTGTGTTCCATGATTTCTTCCGCTGCAACTCTGGCAGAGTTGTAATTGCCACTGATATTTTTACTGAGAGAGAAATAGAGGACATCCTTATCTGCCTCAGTGATCTCACGGAACGTATCTTCGAAAATACCGCTGCTGATAAGTCCTGTTTTTACCTCAACTCCGGCCCTTATGGCATCATAGTATTCTTTTCCTTTTTGTCGTTCCTGCTCAGATGTAAGTTCAGGATCAAAACAGGTCACTTCCTTGCCATTTACTAGATTGACAAATGAAAGCACTCTTATATTGTATTTTTTGCAAAGTTCTGCTGGTAGGTTTGCTGCAGAATCAACAACTATCTCGAACATTTTATATCCCCTCGTTTTTAATAATGTTTAATTGGTTTGTTTATGCGGTTACTAATGTTAGTATACGTAGTTTTTGATACTATGTCAAGTGGATTGCGCTTATTTATATTAAGTTTATAATCGCACATGTTACTGCTTACACATTAAAGAGTCACTGGCATTTTAATTCTCCTCAAGTCAAGCGAAAAAACTTAATTTAAATTAAGAATATTTAGGTAGAGTTACCTAAAATGTAGTGTTATAGTATACATATATGTAGATTTATGGGAATGAGGAGAATTAAAATGACGATATCAAGTATCATCAGTCTGGGTACTGAAGCCCTGTTTTTAGCAGTGATTGCTGTGGTGATAGTGATATGATGAGCATAGCGATAGATGCGATGAAGTAGAGGAAAAATATGAGTGATTACGACAGCAAGATCATTAGAAAACAGATAAGAGTATACGGCTCGGTGCAGGGAGTAGGTTTCCGCTACAGAACTGAACACGCGGCAGAAAGTGTTGGTGCGACAGGCTGGGTGAGAAATGATCCTGACGGCTCGGTATTTATGGAGATACAGGGTACAGAGGAGCAGATAGACAAGGTTTTTGTGATGGTAAGTCAGGGAACTTATGTTAATATAGAAAAAATGGATGTCAATACGATTCCGCTGGTCGAGGATGAGCGAGGCTTTCACACAAGAGAATCAATCGGAGACTTCTGGGGAGTATGGCACAGATAAATGGAGGCAGAAAATGAAATCAAATCTGATAAAAGACACAACAAAACAGGAGCGCATAGCACTTATAAAGCAGTGGATACCTGACGAGGACGGCATGGAGGACTGTGGTATGGATCTGTGGGATATCTACGCAGATTACATAAACGGAGTGCGTGAGATCGCAGAGATAAATGCATCCATGACTGGAGCGTTTATGACGGAAGATGATTTGTAGGAGGAAAACACATGGAAACCTGGTATTATGAGGTAGTTTCCATAGACGGAGACTATGCCAACTTAAAGAGAACCGATATCGAATCAGATGATCTTAAGCTCGTGGCAAGGGCGCTTCTCCCACCGGAGATTATGGAGGGAAGCAGGCTGAAATATGAGCTTATGCAGTATGAGATTATTTAACAGGAGGACTAAAAATGAAGATTAATTTCAAAGAAATGGAAGCAGCTACAATCCCACATTTTAAAGGTGGTGAGGGTGATTTTATAGCAAAAATGCATACTGACGATCTTAACAAGATCATTAACGGAAGATTGCAGCCGGGATGTACGATCGGACTGCACACACATGAGACAAACAGCGAGATAATCTTTATCGTAAGCGGCACAGCGGAGTTCATCTATGATGACAAAACAGAGACTGTCGAGGCTGGAAACTGCCATTACTGCCCGAAGGGACACAGCCATTCCATGATAAATAATGGAACGGAAGATATCGTATTCTATGCAGTTGTACCGGAACATTAAGAGGGTGGAAAATCATCTATTCTGGCTTAAGGCTTACAAGAGATCTGGAAGCATTTCTTTAGTCAGCCGGATAAACTTGTTGGCTGCAGGGGATATTATTTCAGTCGACTTTAATGCTATCCCCAGTTCTCTTGAATATTGAGGTAAAAGAGGATGAGCTTTTACTTGTGATTCTACTCCTTTAAGAGTTAGTTTTGGCAAAATGCTGTATCCAAGGTGGTTTGAGACCATGGAAATGATGGCATGATCATCTTTGGAAGTAAATTTTACATTAGGCACTACATGGGCATTTGAAAGTATGGTATGTACATCGTAGTCGGTGCCCATAGCAGTCATGATAAAGCTTTCGTTTTGAAAAAGTGATATGTCAAATGGTGCATCATCGTCCAGCGGATAGTCATTTGGAACGATGGCCATCAAAGGATCGTCGCAAAGGGATATCCAGTCGAGTGAGCGTATCTGTTGTCTGGATACAAAGCCAAAATCTGCGATATCGTTTTCTATCCAGTCTACGATATCGTCAGTTCCACCTTCCATGAGCTTGATACTGATGCCGGGATATGTCTTCTGAAATCTATGTATTATGGAAGGCAGCCAGCTTATGGAGATGCTCTGGAAAGTAGCAATGGTAAGAGAACCGCTTTCCACACCATGTATCTCGTCGATATTTTGCTCGAGCGATTTATACATAGAAAGTAGGGCTCTTACAGTTGGTAGAATCTGTTTTGCACTTTTTGTAAGGGTCACACCATGTTTTGAACGTATGAATAAGGGAAAATCAATCTCTTCTTCAAGTGATTTCAATATGTGGCTTACACCAGACTGGGTATATCCGAGTCGTTCACCGCTTTTTGTAAAATTGTTGGTTTCTGCGACATCTACAAAGAGTTTAAATTTCTTGATATCCATAGAAAATTCTCCCTTCATGATATGTAACATATTATAAAAAAGAAAAAGGTGTTGGAGCACGAGAGCTCTAACACCTTTGTTATATTGGGCAGTTTACAACAGATATGATAGATTTGTCAATATAAAACAATGTCATGACAAAAACTGATTACTAACATAAAAATTAGTCATGATAAAATTTCGTGTATCGTAAGTATGACATGACAGATTGTTATGACAAACCGCACAAAGCTTCATTTTACAGACCAATAAACCGCTGATATAATGAGTGCAAATCAAAGGCAGTCACAACTGCCAAATAAAATTGCAAAGGAGAAAACATATGGCTGAAACATTTTGTTTTCCTCTAAAGCAACATATCGGTGCACAAGCTGCCCCAACAATTGTCGAAGGAGACACAGTTGTTCGTGGGCAGCTTATTGCATCTAAAGAGGAAAATTCTCTGGGTGCAAATATTTATACGAGTGTATCCGGTGTTGTCACAGAGGTCACAGAAGATTCAATATATATAAAAGCAGATGATAAGCAGGATAAAGAATATAAGCCACTTACATCTACAGAGCCGCTAGAGCTGATCGAGGAAGCCGGTATAGTAGGACTTGGTGGAGCAGGATTTCCTACATATGCAAAATTTTCAAAGCCATTTCAGTCGGATGGAGTGGTTATTGTAAATGCCGCTGAGTGTGAACCAATTCTTGAGCACAACATAAAGGCGATCGAAAATGATCCAAAACAGCTTATAAGAGGTCTTGAGATTGCGATGAAGATTGCCAATGCAAAAAGAGGAATAATTGCAATCAAGAAAATTCATACGGAAGCAGTCAAAAAATTAAGTGAAGCTATAAACAAAAAAGATAGCTGCGAAAATACCAAAAGCAATATAGAGATCCACCTGCTGGATAACATATATCCGATGGGTGAAGAAAGAGCAATCATAAGAGAATGCCTGGGAAAGCTTCTTGGAGTAGAAAGCCTGCCGCTTGATGCTGGTGCAATAGTTATAAACGCTGAGACGGTGTGCAGGATACAGGAGGCAGTTGATCTTAAAAAGCCATTCATTGATAAAAATATGACAGTGGCAGGAAAATTAAAAGGCAATGATGATCTTATAAAGGTATTTTTCGACGTGCCTCTTGGCATTTCGGTACGAAGCATGTTTGAAAAGGCCGGTGGCATTTCAAATGACTGCGGAGAACTTATAATGGGCGGACCGTTTACTGGCAAAAGAACAGCGCTGGATGCACCTGTCATAAAGACAACAGGAGGGCTTATAGCAGCAGAGTGTTTTCCGAAGGGACCAGAGAAAATCGGAATTCTTGTTTGTGCATGCGGTGCAAATAAAGAAAGACTTGAAGAGATTGCAAAAAGCCTTGGCTCGAAGGTAGTTGGTTGTGAATATTGCAAACAGGCGCATCCGGTTAAGAATACCCGTAAATGTGAAAATCCTGGCAGGTGTCCGGGACAGGTGCAAAAAGTCATGGCACTAAAGAAGGCCGGAGCACAGGCTGTACTAATAAGTAATTGTACGGACTGTTCAAATACAGTAATGAGTTGTGCGCCACAACTTGGCCTTCCGGTATACCATTGTACAGATGGTGCATTAAGAGCTGTAAACGAAAAGCTTATAAGAAAATTTAAGTCATAAAATAAAATTCACAAAATCAAAATCCAGCTATAAGGGATACAAACAGACGAAATGGAGGAATGTATATGTCAATCACAAAGGAAACATTGAAACAGCATTTAAAAGATCCTGCAATTTTCTGTTGCAGGAGACAGAAAGGATTAGTTATCAGTGCAGCAGATCTCGAGGATCCATCATTATTTGATGATATGGTAGAAGCAGGGCTTCTTACATTAAGTGATGATGGGCTTACAATTGAACAGGTATTGGGTTCAACATTGCAGTGTGATGTAGAAGCACTTACTCCAATAACAAAAGAGGTATTGGATAAGATAAATGATGTATCAGATGATACAAAAGCAGAACCAGAAATTAAATCAGAGAAAAGCGTTGCAAGCCAGTCAACGTCATCACCGGTTGTAAGCGCGCAAGAAGGAGGAAATGGAATGATTCATATTGAAATAGGACATGCAGAAAAATTTGAGGGTCTTAGCATCGATGTGCCTATAGCAGCAGGTGCACCGTATACACAGGCTGCTTTTGCACCAGTACAGGAATCTGCTGCAGCAACACCGGCTGCTACAGAAGCTTCGGCAGGAGAAAAGAAAGTCATCAGGACTTTAACTAAAAAGCATATAAAGATCACTGATGCCGAGATTGGAAGTAAGACATTTATTAAAGATGGAAAAATCACAATCGATGGAAGCATTGTAGAGAAAGCAATTCTTGAGGATCCATTATGTAAGAGCATGAAGCTGGATGTAATCCACCCAAATGAGAGACATCAGTATACAGAGACTATCATGGATGTCTGCCCTATAGCTACAAAAGTAGAGGGTGAGCTTGGAAGTGGTATTACGAAAGTAGCAGATGGTGTTGTATTTATGTTGACAGGTGTAGACGAAGATGGAGTTCAGGTTCATGAATTTGGATCATCAGAAGGTTTTCTTGATGAAAAGATGTATTTCGGACATCCGGGATGCGCTGATGAGAATGATATTATCATCAGATGTCATGTTGTGATCCAGAGATTATCAGGAATGACAAGACCAGGTCCATTTGCAGCACACAAATGTCAGGATTATGTTATTCAGGCAGTAAGAGACGAGTTGAAAAAATATGACGGAGAAGTCGTACGTGAGGAAATCTGTGAGGATGTAAGACGTCCTGGAAACCCTCGTGTAGTGCTTGTAAAAGAGATCATGGGTCAGGGAGCTATGCATGATAATGTAATCTGTCCTACAGAACCTTGTGGTATCTTAGGCGGACAGAAAAACGTTGATTGTGGAAATGTACCTATTATACTCACACCAAACCAGGTAAGAGATGGATCTATTCATGCGCTTACATGTATCGGACCTGCTACAAAAGAGATGACACGTCATTATATCAGAGAGCCACTGGTAGAGGGACTTGCTGCTGATACGCAGATGGATCTCGTAGGTGTAGTATTTGTGGGATCGCCTCAGGTAAATGATGAGAAACTGTGGGTATCTGAGAGACTTGGCTCATTGCTTGAGTCACTTGATATCGACGGATGTATTATCACAACAGAGGGATTTGGAAACAACCATATTGATTTTATCCAGCATATTGGACAGGCCGGACAGAGAGGAATACCAGTAGTTGGAGTATCATTCTGTGCATATCAGGGACAGCTTGTTGTTGGAAACAAATATGCTACAGCAATGGTTGAGGAGAATATGGACAAAGGTGGATTCGAGAACAATGTAGCCGGATGTTCATGTGTGACAAAAGAAGTTGCAGCACGTGCTATCCAGATGCTTAAAAACAAGATGGCAGGAGTAGAAATTGCTCCAGCTCCAAAGAAATGGAACAACGATGTCATAAATGCTAATAACAAGCTTCTCGGACTTCCGGAGACAGTACTTTTAGATAATGGAACATTACATTAGAACAGAAGAAAATCTAATGATTATTCGTTGGATGAATTGACAATACAATAACATATGATAAGGCGTAGGAAAGCTTATGAAGATAGATTATACAATTAATCCCATACTGATGGGAGGACTCGTAAAAGCAGTAGAAAATGACATAGTAAAAGTCCATCTGCACGGTAGGCTTGGTGTAATCGAAGTGCCGCGTGAGTACATACTTGACAAGGATACAGCTATAGAGATAGGGCACGATATGCAGTTCTATTTCAGCTATATCCAGATCAATGAGAATCCGTTTGATTATGATGACACAGCCATCAAAAATGACAAGGCATTTGAGCCATGTTTTATCGGTGGAACAATCACCGAAGTAAATGATACTGCGATAAAGGCAAAGATGATGGACGACATAGGAACAGTAGCGGTGCCAAGAAGATGGGCATTTACTGATATGCCGCTTAAAGAGGGACAGAATGTAGAATTCTATTTCAGTCCTATGCGTATCGTAGGCAAAAAAGACATACCAGTAGAAAGCATATAGGAGGAAATCAACATGAAATTAACAACTTTAGAGGGCATGCAGTCCGAAATATTTGTACCTGTAACACCAACTCCGGTATTTACTGAGCTTAAAAAGCCGCTCAGCGAGTGTAAAGTGGCATTTATCACTGCAGGTGGTATCCACAAAAAGAGCCAGACACCTTTTAATACATCAGGAGATTTCTCATATCGTACAATTGAATTTGATACACCTTCATCAGAGCTTATGGTTACACATGGAGGATTTGACAACTCAGATATCAATAAAGATGTGAATGCAATGTTTCCTATCGACAGACTTCATGAGCTCGTAGATGAAGGCTTTATCGGATCGCTTGCAAAAGAAACATATACATTCATGGGTGGCGGAGGAAATGTCGAGAAATTCAAGAATGAGACAGGCCCGGAGATCGCCAGAAAGCTCAAAGAGCAGGGTGTAGATATCGTACTTTGTACAGGCGGATGTGGAACATGCCACAGATCAGCTACGATCGTCACAAGATGCTGTGAGGCAGCAGGCATGAGCTGTGTAGTTATCGCAGCCCTTCCTCCAATTGCCCGCCAGCAGGGTGCGCCTAGAATTACAGCACCACATGTGCCGATCGGTTCAAATGCAGGAGAGCCAAATAATATTCCTATGCAGACTGCAATTGTTAAAGAGTCACTTGAGTGGGTAAGAGACTGTCCAAGCTACAACCAGATGAAGGTGCTTCCATACGAATACAGACACAATGTATAACTATTCAATACCACAATATACGGCTCGACAACTGTGAAGATACAAAACAGTTATGAGATATGACTGGATATCTGGTCACACTATAGTGTAAACAGTATAAAGTCAGGAGTGATTACTATGAAATTTCCGAAGACAAAAAAATATGCATATCATCTTAAAACTATCGATTCGCACACAGAAGGAGAGGCAACACGTATAGTATATGACGGTTTTCCAGAACTTCCAGGCAGCACAATGATGGACAAAAAGAACTATCTGATAGAAAATTATGATTTTCTGCGAACAGCTCTTATGTTAGAACCCAGAGGTCATAGAGATATGTTCGGTGCACTGCTCACGGAACCGGTGCACAAAGAAGCTGATTATGGAGTTATCTTTATGGATTCGGGAAGCTGTCTTAATATGTGTGGACATGGAAGTATAGGCACGGCATCAATGCTCGTAGAAACGGGCATGGTGCCAGTCAGGGAACCGTATACGGAAGTGGTACTTGATGCTCCAAGTGGAATAATCCGTACGCGTGTTCATGTGGTAGATGGAAAAGCAATAGAGGTCAGCATATTAAATGTACCATCGTTTCTGTATAAGCAGGATCAGACTATATCTATCCCAGAATATGAAGATATAACATATGACATATCATTCGGAGGTTCTTTTTTTGCACTTATCGATGCCGAAAAAATAGGACTTCCGCTGGAGATCGAAAATATAGAACAGATAACACAGCTTGGAATGAAAATCCGTGAAGAAGTTAACAGGACACAGAAGATAAAACATCCATATCTGGATATTACATCGGTAGATCTTGTTGAATTCTATTCGCATACCAACAATCAAGAGGCAGATATGAAAAACTGTGTCATATTTGGAGATGCCCAGGCAGACAGATCTCCATGTGGAACTGGAACAAGTGCCAAACTTGCTACACTATATGCAAAGGGAAAGATTGGAATAGATCAGGACTTTGTGTATGAGAGTATCACGGGCTCACTCTTTAAAGGAAAAATAAAACAGACTGTCGATATGAGTGAATATACCGGGATAATACCGCAGATCACGGGAAGTGCGTGGATCACGGGCTTTAACGAGTGGATTATAGATGAGAGTGACCCACTTTGTTATGGATTTTTGCTTGGTGCACGGCAAGATCATGAAGAAAATACGAGAGAGAAGATAGTTCAGGCAGCATGGGAGCTTTTTGAAGAAAAAGGATATGAAGCTACAGGTATTGATGATATAGCAGACCGTGCAAAGATTTCCGTTGATGAATTTTATCAGTATTTTAGTGAGAAAAAAGAGTTAGAACATACTCTGGGTGACCTTTTTGACAAGAAATATGCCCAGCTTATGACAAATATGAGCCCTAAATATACGAATCTTGATAAGCTTGTATTCTTAAACCAGGAACTCTTTAAGCTGATAGAATATCATGTGCCACTTGAGCTTACGAGTCATATATACGTGGATATGCCTGAAGAGCGTCAGGAGATGCTCAATAAAAAACGTTTTTATTATACTATTATACCGCAGATCATAAAAGCCGGGCAGGACGAAGGCGAGATAACAGATAAAGTATCTGTAGAGGAAATATTTGAGACATATGCATCAATTGAGCGAGGTCTGATATATGACTGGTGTATTAAAAATGGAAATGGAGATCTTGTTGAAAATGGTAAAAGACTAATATTTCCTTATTTAAAATCACTTGCCGGGTAGCGAACTTAAGAAAATTAAGATACAGGATATACAAAATTAAAAACATAAACGTATGACAAATTGTAATGACAGAAAGTAAGAAGTTGCACTTTACAAATCAAAGGCAATGATTATAATGAATTACAACAAAAGCCAAACGCACAGCGGACGAAGATGTCAAAAACATTTAGTCCGCTGTTTTTTTATATATTTTTATAAGCGTTTAGAAAAAAGGTTAGGTAAACAAGGAGGAAAAACATATGAAGAAGAGATTTTTAGCAACAGCGTTAGCAGGAACAATGGCAATGACAATGCTTGTAGGCTGTGGAAGCAGTTCATCATCAGGCAGCACATCTGATGCTTCATCAGGTAAATCGACATCTGATACATCGACATCAACTGCATCAGGAGATGAGCCTTCATGCAAGGATGCATTAAAAGGTGTGACACTTACACTTGGAACAACAGGTACGTATGGCCCATTCTCTTATTTTGATGAAGATGGACAAACACTTATCGGATTTGACGTTGATCTGTTGAATGATCTTCAGGAAATCCTTGGATTTGAGATTGCTGATGACACTATCCAGAATATGGATTATGGACCACTTGGCACATCACTCAGCCAGGGCCAGATTGATGTAGGAGCAGCAGCCCTCTGCGCTACAGATGAGAGAAAGAAAAATATGAATTTCTCTGAGACATATTATGATGCAGGACTAAAGGTTATTGTAGCACCGGATAATGACAAGATCACAGGTGTTGACGATTTAAAAGATGGAAAATACACAGTTGCAGTTCAGTCAGGAACACTTGCTTATGAATATGTAACAGGTGAGGGAGCTCTTCCGGATTCTTGTTTACAGGTATATGATTCACAGGCACTTGCATACAAGGCTGTAGAAGATGGACAGGCAGATGCAACAATCTATGATGTGCCTGGAACATCATATTCTATAAAGACAGGTGAAGTAAACTTAAAGATGGTTGGTGATGAGTTCTATACAGGACAGGCGCCATATGCTATTGCATTTTCATTTGCAACATGCGACGAAAATCCTGATATCATCGATGATTTCAATGCAGCCATCGATTACCTGACAGAAAATGGAACAATGGACGAATTAAAAGCAAAGTGGTGTGAATAATGAGTGTAGAATTTTTAAGTACAATAGGACCTATGCTGTTTCGTGGACTTAAAGTGACCATGTATATCGCGTTAGTCGGTATTTTCCTTGGATTTATTTTAGGCGCCATTACAGGATATGCCCTTCAGAGTAAAAACAAAATAGCAAAGGGAATCGCCAATGTATATATTTGGATCATGAGAGGAACTCCTATTGTAGTCCAGGCTTTGTATGTATATTTCGCAGTACCGGCACTGATAACATTAGTGTCCGGTACACGATATACAATAGACAGCGTAGTAGCCGGAATGATCGTAATAACATTAAACTCAGGTGCATTTATCTCAGCTATCGTAAAAGGTGCGCTTGAGAGTGTGGATATCGGACAAAGAGAAGCCGGATCAGCACTGGGACTTACTCACGGACAGATACTTTTACACATAGTGATTCCACCGGCATTCAAATCGATCGTGCCGGGACTGTTCAATCAGTTTATTATCTCAGTAAAAGATACAGCACTTCTTTCCATCATATCTGTAGATGATATTACAAGACAGACACAGAATTACGTGGCAAGAACATACAATACACTGCCGGCATATACAGCATGTGCGGTATTTTATCTGATTTTATTATCAGTGCTGATGATACTTCAGAAGGTAGTAGAGAACAAGATTAGAAAGTAGGAGGATGCATTATGAGTGAACAGACATTTATGGAGATCAATCATCTCGTAAAATCCTTCGATGATCTGGAGGTCTTAAAGGATATCAATGTAAAAATAAAAGAGGGCGAGGTAGTCTGTATAATCGGACCGTCCGGCTCAGGAAAGAGTACATTCCTCAGATGTATTAATCAGCTTGAGACCCCTACAGCCGGAGAAGTGATCTACAAAGGTGAAAATCTCTGTGAAAATAAAGCAGATATAAGAAATTTCAGGGAAGAAGTAGGAATGGTATTTCAGAGATTTAATCTCTTTCCGCTGAAAACAGTACTTGATAATATTACTCTTGCCCCGGTGCTTACAAAGCATATGAATAAAAAAGACGCAGAGGCAAAGGCTATGCAGCTTCTTGAAAAAGTAGGCCTTGCAAGCAAGGCAAAAGCAAAACCTGATATGCTTTCAGGTGGACAGCAGCAAAGGGTCGCCATTGCAAGAGCGCTTGCTATGGAACCAAAAGCACTTTTATTCGATGAACCTACATCAGCACTTGATCCGGAACTGGTCGGTGAGGTACTAAATGTCATGAAAGATCTTGCGGAGGATGGAATGACGATGATTATAGTTACTCATGAGATGGCATTTGCCAGAGACGTGGCTGACCGTGTTATCTTCATGGCAGATGGATATGTCGTTGAAGAAGGAGCTCCATCAGAGGTATTCAACAATCCTAAGGAGGAGCGTACAAAGGCATTCCTCTCAAGATTCCTTGATTCGTAGAGATATAAAAGAAAGCGTGAACAGGCTATGAAAAAATTTGTAGTAACAATATCAAGAGAGTTCGGAAGTCTCGGAAGACCAATTGCAAAACGGCTTTCAGAACTTTTAAAAGTAGAATTTTATGACAGGGATATCGTGGAGGAAGCTGCTCGGAAAATGAAGCTTCCTGTATCAGTCATAAGTAAGCATGAAGAAAAGAAATCGGGATTTTTCAAGATGATGTTCCCTCTGGGAACAGAGTCTGTAGAACAGCAGAAGGCTATATTCGACTGTCAGTCCAGGATAATATCAGAGCTTGCAGCAAAAGAATCCTGCATAATAGTGGGAAGATGTTCGGACTATGTGCTGGCTGATGAGCCGAATGCTGTACACGTGCATATATATGCGCCTTATGCAGACCGCCTTGCAAACTGTGTGGGAACACTCGGTATGGAAAAATCAGAGGCAAAGCGCATGATAGATGAGGTGGACAAGGCAAGGACGGCATATCATAAATATTTTGCCAAATTTACTCCAGCAGATCCTGATCACAAGCACATAATCATAAATAGTGCGCTTATGGAGGTGGAAGGAACTGCACAGGCGCTTGCGGCAATTATCAGACAGCAGTTTGGTGAGCCGTCAGATACATGATCAGAAAAATGGTTATATCAGCGAAAATGCATGGCATATGTCATGCATTTTGTTTTAGCTGTATACGAAAGGAGACCATTATATGGATAATACAAAAGGCTCAAAAAAAGGAGAGCCGTATGTGATAATAGCCGGAATATGCTGGGGTATAATTGGCATATTTACGAGGCAGATGAGTAAAGCCGGTCTTGACTCGATACAGGTGACATTTCTACGGAATTTCTTCGCTGCGGCAGAACTTATAATACTTGTGGCTATAAAAGACAGAAACTCCTTGAAAATAAACATAAGAGATATATGGATGTTCATGGGAACCGGAATATGCAGCATAGCATTTTTTAATGTATGCTATTTTAAGACTATCGAGATGACAAGCCTGTCAGTGGCAGCGGTGCTTTTGTATACAGCGCCAGCAATGGTTGTTATCATGAGTTGTATATTTTTTCACGAGAAAATGAGTACAAGGAAAATAGCAGCACTTTTTCTGGCATTTGGTGGATGCGTATTTACGACAGGTATAATAGGAAGCAGTATGCGGATAAGCTGGATTGGGATGCTCATAGGCTTAGGATCAGGCTTTGGATATGCACTTTATAGTATTTTTGGCACCGTTGCAACAAAAAAATATAATTCGTATACCATATCACTCTATACATTTATTTTTGCAGCTATATCATTGTTACCATTGTGCAGGATAGAAAATGTTGTATATACAGTTGCAGCAGCTCCATCTGTGATAGTTCCGGCAATATGTCTGTCGACGATTTCCACAGTCATTCCGTTTGTCTGTTATACAAAGGGGCTAAAGAGAATGGAGGCTGGAAAGGCATCTATAATGGCATTTATAGAGCCACTTGTAGCATCAGTTTGCGGGGTACTGGTCTTTCGTGAAGAATTGTCGCCTGCAACAGTCACCGGAATAGTGCTTATATTTGTGTCGGTAGTGCTTTTAAATATGTCTAAAGTTGATACTATCAGAGAATAAGCATATTACATTTAAAGCCGAAAAGTTTGTTAGGAGCAGATTTTTCGGCTTTTTTGTTGTATAATGATATCTCTACCTTCCCACATATAGAATGCTAATGATGCCGCCTTGGGTGCTACCTGCAACCGCGCAGCCCGCACCCAAGGCGGCACCACACCAAAATAATGTGTGGGAAATTTGAGATGATAATTATTTGTAAGGAGAATCCACATGAAAGAACGGACCTACGAAGGCAAAAAGAAAACTCAAAATGGTTTCAAACGAATGGTATTTTCCGGAATTTCGATAATATTGCAGGTGACATTTATTGTATATGTATTTACACGGCTGAATAGTTACGCTGTACAGATAAATACTACAACAAGTGTGCTGGGATTTCTTCTTGTGCTGCACATATATGGTCAGGAGCAGACCAGTTCAATGAAAACACCTTGGATTGTACTGATTCTGGCATTTCCTATCATGGGAGTTATGCTTTACCTTCTTGTAGGTTTAAATGTCGTACCGCACAAGATGCGCGCCCGGTTTGAGGAAGTAGACTCCATGTTAATGCCTTGCCTGCCGAAAAATGAAAAGATACTTGAAGCTCTTTCGGCAGAAGAGCCCCAGGCGGCTGGAATATCGACGTATCTTAGCAAAACAGCCCTTTATCCGGTATACAGGAATACGGATGTGACCTATTATGACGAGGCGGCAAAGGGACTCGATGCGCAGCTTGATGATCTTTCGAAAGCGGAAAAATACATATTCATGGAATATCACGCAATAGAGGATAAAGAGTCATGGCACCGCATACAGACAGTGCTTGAGGAGCGCGTAAAAGCAGGAGTCGAGGTCAGGGTATTTTATGATGATATGGGTTCAATCTGGTTTATAGATCATGATTTTTCACAGAAAATGGAAAAGCTTGGCATAAAATGCAGGGTATTCAATCCGATTGCCCCTGTATTTAATATGTTTCTGAATAACCGCGATCACAGAAAAATAACAGTTATAGATGGAAAAGTCGGGTACACAGGCGGATATAATCTTGCGAACGAGTATTTTGAAGTAACGCATCCATATGGAAGATGGAAGGATACCGGCATCAGACTCGAGGGAGATGCCGTCAAATCGCTTACTATCGCATTTCTTGAGATGTGGAATGCATCAGAGCGAAAAGTGCCAAGAGAGGTGGATGTATCAAAATATCTCCTGCATTATGATTACAAGGCAAAACAGACCGGATTTATCCAGCCGTATGCGGACAGCCCGCTCGATGGAGAGCAGGTGGGCGAGGAAGTTTATATCAGTATAGCCAACAAGGCACAGCGGTATTGCTGGTTTATCACTCCATATCTCATCATTACGGATGAGATGAGCCATGCACTCACACTTGCAGCCAAGCGAGGTGTGGACGTGCGCATCATCACACCGGGCATTCCAGATAAAAAGATTATATACGGTGTAACACGTTCATTTTATAATCAGCTCGTTAAGCATGGAGTAAGGATATTTGAGTGGACACCGGGATTTTGCCATGCGAAAATGAGCGTGGCAGATGACATCATGGCAACCTGTGGCACGATCAATCTCGATTACAGAAGCCTGTATCATCACTTTGAAAATGGCTGTTTCATGGCAGACTGCGGGGCTGTCACGGAAATCCGTGATGATTTCGTGCGGACATTTGCGGAGTGCAATGAAGTAACCGAAAAATACAAGTCCGGAAGAAGCGCAAGATTGCGTATAGGACAGTTGTTTATGCGTTTGTTCGCGGAACTGTTGTAGGAAAAACTGCTAATTTGAAATTACTCCACCAGCCTCTTAGTTTTCCACTTACCACTCTTCCAGCGAAGTACCATGCCGACAGCTCTGGCACACTCGTCACTTGCCATGCCGACATACGCACCGACTGCCAGAAGACCGAAACGGATACCAAAGAAATATGTGCCGCCAACAGCTGCCAGATACATAAAGATCGCACCCATTATCACAGGAAAAACCGCATCACCGCTTGTCTTTAGAGCTTGTCCGTATACCAGATTGGTCACTCGTCCAAATTCAAGGAAAATGTCCACAATAAGCAGTTTTACAACCAGACTTATCATCTGCGGATCATCCGTAAAAATGTGCACAATAAATCTTCCCAGTACAGCAAATGTCACTGAAAAACACGTAGCTGTTATAACTCCGTAAATGGCAGCTTTTCGTGTACCTTTGTCACATTCATCGAACTCTTTTGCGCCAATTCTCCAGCCTGTCATTATCGCATTTGCTTGCGCCAGAGCCGCTCCGATGCAATACGAAAAGTTTGCGATCTGCATTGCGTAAGAGCGTGCAGTGACATTTATTCCATTTGAGTCCATCTGATTCATAAAACGCACGACAAGAGTCATTGCGACATTGTAAAGTGCAGTCTCACACGCGGACGGAAAGCCGATTTTTATTATCTGTCCGAGTATCTTGCGTGAGGACACGCGCTCTGGACTGTTTTTGGCTTTTATAAGCACCGCACCCATTGCGGCAACCATTATGAGATTTATGATTCGCGAGATAACGGTTGCTGTGGCAACTCCCATAACACCCCAATTCATGACAAACAAAAATACCGAATTGAGGATAAAATTTATAACATTTCCGACTATCGATGCGAAAAGTGACTGCTTTGTATAGCCGAAAACCCTCAGATAGCTTGAAAAAATCGGGATAAGTGCATTCAAAAAGCAGGCTCCACCGACTATTTTAAGGTAAGTTTCTGCCGGTTCTAAAAGCGCAGGAGCAATACTTACTATTTCAAGGATGTTTCCGGAAAAAATAGCAAGAAAAGCGGACATGATCACACCAACAACTGCATTAAAAATAAGTCCGAGCTGTCTCGCCTGATATGCGATACCGGGTTTTCCCGCACCGATATTCTGCGTCATTACCGCCACCATGCCGGATGATATGACACCGAACATGATTATAAAAACTCCGATATATGTATTTGCTGTGCCAACTGCACCAACTGCCTGGTCGCTCACGGATGACAGCATAAGCGTGTCTACCATGCCGGATAACATATAAAACAGCGTCTCAAAGCATATAGGAACAAAAAGCTGTGTCAGTGACTTTCTTTGAACTTCCATTTAAATTACCTCGTTTATATTCCCTGATATTCTGTAATACTTACAAATAGAAAGCAAACTTCTCATATATGCTTCAATTTGGGAGAGGAAGATATAAAGAAGAGAAGCTTGCATGTATCAATAATATGATATTTCGATAAATAATTCTTGTAGTATTTCAAGTAAAAATTGCACTATTTCTACTTTTGATAAAATGGAATAGTTGGAGATTATTAGAATATTAAAGAAAAACATTATGTGATATTAAGAGGAACACAATGGAGCAGATTACCTGAAAGCGTGAATTTTGAAAAATATTGCACAATTCGTATATAATATATGGTAAAGTATGAGTAGAATAGTGTAGAGGAGGAATGGGTGTATGCCATTAGTAAGAGAACAGACGCACACAATAGAGGAAATATATGCACTTCCGGATGGACAGCGTGCAGAATTGGTGGATGGACAGATTTATGACATGGCACCACCAACAAGAATACATCAGGAAATAGTGCAGCAGTTAAGCCGTGTTATAGGAAACTATATCACAGGGTATAAAGGAGAATGTAAGGTATATCCTGCACCATTTGCTGTTTTTCTGAATAATGATGACAAGACGTATGTAGAACCGGATATTTCAGTAATCTGTGATCAACAGAAACTTGATGACTGTGGCTGCAACGGAGCACCGGATATGATTATTGAAATTGTGTCTAAGAGCAGTCAGCGCATGGATTATCTTACCAAATTATTCAAATACCGCACAGCAGGCGTGAGGGAATACTGGATAGTTAACCCTATGAAACACACAGTACTTGTATATATATTTGGAGAAAATGAGGACTCTACACAATATGTGTTTGAGGATGATATTCCGGTTGGAATTTATTCTGATCTGACGATAAATCTATCCGAATTATTAAATTGAGAATTGAAATCTATGGAGAAAAATGTATTTCGAATTAAAAGAAAACCGACCGCACGGCACACCGGAAAATCCATTCAGCCAATACCACATAAGAGATGTAAAGCGCGCATTCCAGATCCCGGTACACTGGCATGATGAGCTTGAAATTATATATGTAAAACGCGGAAAACTGCATGTGACAATATCTGGGGAAAACTATATAGGAAACCCGAAAGAGGCATTTGTAGTCTCTCCAGGCAGCCTGCATTTCATGGGATCACCGACAGGCGATGTGGATTATTACACATTTTTGTTTCCAATGGAATATATATCTTTCCAGACGGAAGATCTCACTGAAAAAACAATTCTTTCCCCTCTCAAACGTGGCAGATTTATGATAAAACCTCAGATAAATGGCATTGCAGAGGATATATGTGAGAGGCTCATAGAGATAAATGACCGGATGTCAGGTTTGAAGAGAAAAACCACAAACATAAATGCACAAATCGAGATGAAAATAACCCTCATAAAATTTATTCAGAAAATGTGGCAGAGTGGTCTGATATTGGAAAATGACGCAAATGGCACAAACACCACCGAAAAAGAGATGATAACGTATATCAGACAGAACTATACCAAAGAAATCTCACTGAGGGAATTTGGCTCGCAGTTTCATCTGTCGGAAAAATACATGTCGCGTTATTTTAAGGAACATTTTCATATTACTTTATCACAGTATATCAATCATTTGCGGCTGGAACACGCAAGACAGCTATTGCAGGAGTCCACAGTTCCGGTCACAGAGGTGGCATTGCAGAGTGGATATCAGAATGTAAGCTACTTTATACGATGTTTTAAGAAAATGTATGGAGTGTCACCACTTAAATATAGAAAAAGCGGCTAGATCACTCTGTCCTTAACTAAAGGGAATTCTTGTTAGCTCTTGACTATTCATATAAAAATATAGTATACTCCAACATGTTCATCGGAGGGTGAATTGTTCGAAGGAAACAATAGCCGGATAAGATGCGGATTGAAATATCTGCTGCTTATCCGGCTTTTTATCATATAGGAAATTATGCGGTAATGAATATATAACTATGTTATCCGCTCGCGCGCGAAAGTGTGCGACAGGCACACACTTTATTTAAGGAGGAACACAATGGAGCAGAATAACTCATTCACACAGGGGAAAATCCTAAAACCACTTATTTTATTTGCGATACCGGTGCTGTTTGCACTTTTTTTGCAGGCGATGTACGGAGCCGTAGACTTGCTTATTGTAGGAAAATTTGGTACGTCAGCGGATGTTTCAGCGGTATCTACCGGCTCGCAGATCATGATGACACTTACAAATCTAGTCAGCAGTTTTGCGATGGGAACAACGATACTGCTTGGGCAGCAGATTGGAAGCGGCAAAAGAAAAGAGGGAGGCAGGACGGTCGGAACAGCTATCGTAATGTTTATGATAATAGCTGTTATTGCAAGTATTCTGCTCGTGATATTTGCATCACAGGTCAGTGCCGTAATGAATGCACCTAAGGAAGCTTTTGATAAAACAGTAAGCTATGTGCGCATATGCGGTGGTGGTATGATCGTGGTTGTGGCATATAACCTGATCGGCTGCATTTTCAGAGGTCTTGGCGATTCGAGAACACCTCTGCTTACAGTAGCCATCGCATGTGTATGTAATATTGCAGGAGATCTGCTGTTTTGCGCGGTAATGGGCACGGGAACAAGCGGTGCGGCTATAGCAACCGTTCTGGCGCAGGTTATCAGCGTTATAGTTTCGTTTGGCATTATTAGAAAAAAAGAACTGCCATTTGAAATAAATAAAAACGATATCAGGATACATGTGCCTTCCGTGAAGAAAATGGCAGGACTTGGTGCACCAATAGCCTTGCAGGACCTGCTTGTAAGTATATCTTTTCTTATAATACTTGCGATAGTAAATTCAATGGGAGTCACGGCATCCGCAGGAGTCGGAGTGGCAGAAAAAGTATGCGCGTTTATCATGTTAATATCATCGGCATTCATGCAGTCAATGTCTGCATTTGTAGCACAAAACTATGGTGCTGGAAAACTGGACCGCGCAAAAAAGGCATTGGCTGGAGGTGTAGCCGTTTCCTTTGTAATAGGTGTCGGAATGTTTTTCCTGTCATTTTTCCATGGAAATTTGCTGGCTGGAATATTTTCATCGGATGCGCAGGTTATCGCAGCGGCAGCAGATTACCTGAAAGCATATGCTATTGATTGTATGCTTACGGCAGTATTTTTCTGTTTTATAGGTTTTTTCAATGGAATAGGAATGACTCGTTTCGTCATGATACAGGGCATAATCGGTGCGCTTGGAGTGCGTGTGCCGGTATCGTATTTTATGAGCCGCATACCTGATACGTCACTGTTTAAGATCGGATTGGCAACGCCTATGTCATCTTTGGTTCAGTTTGTTTTGTGTCTAGGGTGCTATAGGGTGATCATGAAAAAGCTGAAAGCGTGAATTTTGAAAAATATATCACAGGGCATAAAGAGGAAATGTAAGGTATATCCGACACACCGACATGATGAGCTTGGGATTATTTTACAACTTTACCTTGACAAAGTAACAAAAAGAGCATAAAGTATATAAAAAGATTAATTAAACAGTGTTTCAAACCGATGAGAAAGAAGAGTAGACTTTTCCGGATATCTCAGAGAGTTGCAGATGGTGGGATTGTAGCATGGATGGATTTGTTGAATGGACTTTCGAGGGTGATCTGAAGTGTTTGACTGTATTATAGTCAGATCAGTAGGCGTCACCGGGAACCGAACCCGTTATCAATCCGGCGTGTATGGATGTACATGATAGAGTGGACGATTCGTCAAATTGAGTGGTACCGCGATAATAAGATTTTATTACCGCCTCAAGCATTAGCTTGAGGCGGTCTTTTATTGCGATAAAAACACAACATACAACTCGAATTCGCCTCTTACGAGGCTTCTCCGCAGCTTACAGCTGCTACAATTCTCGTTTTACGTTGTGCAGTCTGATTTCGTCAGAAATTAATCTACAAATAAATTTGTAATAATTTCTGACTCATCATACTCCTTTTATCGCGAACATCGGGGAAACAAAGAAAGTGAGGAATTCAATATGAAAAAGAAAGCATTATCAGTAGTTTTAGCAGCAATTTGTGCAATGGGTCTTATGACAGGCTGTGGAGACGCAAAGGGTTCTACAGAGTCAGGATCAGCAGGCGGTGACAGCTATACAGTAGGAATTTCACAGTTTGCAGAGCATGGTTCTCTCGACAACTGCCGTGAGGGATTTATCGAAGGTCTTAAAGAGGAAGGCATCGAAGAAGGTAAGAACTTAAAGATAGATTATCAGAATGCACAGACAGACACAGGTACAGCAAGCACTATCGCGGACAGCTTTATCTCAGAGAAGGTTGATATGATTTGTGCGATTGCCACACCATGTGCAGCAAGTGCTTACAACTCAGCAATGAATACTGATACACCTGTTGTATACACAGCAGTTTCAGATCCTGTTGCAGCAGGACTTGCGAATGATGACGGAACAAATGTTGGAAACATAACTGGTTCATCGGATGTACTTCCGGTAGAGGAGCAGCTTAAGATGATCCGTGAGATGATGCCTGATGCAAAGAAGATCGGTATCCTGTATACAACAAGTGAGGCAAACTCATGCAGTACTATCGAGGAGTACAAAAAGCTCGCAGGAGATTATGATTTTGAGATCGTTGACACAGGAATAAACACATCAGCAGATGTTGAGATCGCAGCCGCAGACCTTGTTTCAAAGGTTGACTGCCTCTGCAACCTTACAGACAACACAGTAGTAAACGCACTCCAGACAGTTCTCGACAAAGCAAACGGTGCAAACATTCCGGTATTCGGAAGTGAGATCGAGCAGGTTAAATCAGGCTGCGTTGCTTCAATGGGAATCGACTACTACCAGCTCGGTATTGAGACAGGCAAAATGGCAGCAAAGATCTTAAAGGGTGAGAAAAAAGCAACAGACACACCATATATCACAGCTTCAAAAGCAGAGCTTTATGTAAACACAGCAGCCGCAGACAAGATCGGAATGAAACTCGATGCAGACTACATCAAGGATGCAGCCGAGACATTTGATGAGATTGTAGTTCAATAGTTGAAATGTAACTATTCAGTACAGAAATATGCGGTACCGCATATTTCGTAAGAAAAAGTATATTATGTAGGAGCAAGCGCCCATCAGCGAAGCTGATTCTAATGCGCTTGCGGCTCGCAACTGTGAAGGTACTGAACAGTTACGTTGAAATAGAAAATCAGGGGAGGATATACCGTGACATTAGTTTTAAGCGTTTTAGAGCAGGGCATGATATATGCAATAATGGCTCTTGGAATTTACATAACATACACCATTTTAGATTTTCCGGATCTGACTGTTGATGGCAGCTTTCCACTGGGAGCGGCACTTTCAGCAGTGCTTATCACCAAAGGCGTAAACCCATTACTCACACTGCTCATATCATTTGCAGCAGGAGCATTTGCAGGAACACTTACCGGACTTATCCATGTAAAACTCAAGGTGCGCGACCTTTTATCAGGAATTATCATGATGACTGCGCTTTACACGGTAAACCTCCGTATCGCAGGAAGAGCAAATCTTCCTATATACAATATGACCACATTGTTTGACAATGATATCGTAAAATCAGTTTTCAAAGGCGGACTTGCCCAGTTTTCAAATGTTTTAATCATTCTTGTGATAACACTTATCATGAAATTCCTGCTCGACTGGTATATGAGCACGAAATCGGGTTATCTGCTCCGTGCAGTAGGTGACAACGAGACGATAGTTACATCTATGGGCGTAGACAAAGGCACGATAAAGATAATCGGTCTTGCGATTGCAAACGGACTTTGCAGTTTAAGCGGATGTATTTTCGCACAGCAGCAGAGATATTTTGATGTATCAATGGGAACAGGTACAATGGTTATCGGACTTGCAAGCGTAATAATCGGAATAAGCCTGCTTAAAAAAGTAACATTCATCCGTGTGACATCAAGTGTTGTTATTGGAGCAATTGTATACAAAGCATGTGTGGCTATCGCAGTTAAGCTCGGAATGCCATCATCAGACTTAAAGCTTATAACAGCAGTGTTATTCCTTATCATTCTCGTAGTCGGAATGGATAGAAACAAAAGAAAGAAGGTGGCATAATGTTAGAACTCAACCATATCCACAAATTATATAATCCGGGAACAGTCAATGAGATCTGCCTTTTTGATGATTTTAACCTGAAAATAGAGGACGGACAGTTCGTTTCGGTAGTCGGAAGTAACGGTTCAGGAAAAACATCTATGCTCAATATCATCTGCGGATCTATTCCGATAGATGGTGGAAATATCGTGGTAAACGGCACAGACATCACAAAACAGAAGGATTTTATCAGACACCGTCGCATCGGTCGCGTGTTTCAGGACCCATCCAGGGGAACATGTCCATCCATGACCATACTTGAAAACCTCGCTATCGCTGATAATAAGGGAAAAAGATACGGACTTGGCAGAGGAACAAACCACAGCAGAATAGACCATTACAAAGAAATGCTTGCCGAGTTAAACCTTGGACTTGAGGATAAACTTTACACAAAGGTAGGCGCACTTTCAGGTGGTCAGAGACAGACGCTCGCACTGCTCATGGCTACGATGAACCCGATAGAGTTTTTGATCCTTGATGAGCATACAGCCGCACTTGATCCAAAGACAGCCGAGATCGTAATGCAGCTTACCGGAAAGATCGTCGCAGAGAAAAATGTCACAACGATCATGGTCACACACAATCTGCGTTACGCAGTCGAATACGGCGACAGACTTATAATGATGCATCAGGGAAAAGCGATAATCGACAAAGCCGGTGCTGACAAAAAGGCAATGCAGGTGGACGATATCCTTGGCACATTCAATGAGATCAGTATTGAGTGTGGAAACTAAATTTTAGACCATATAAATTTTATGCATAAATTCCCACTTGGAGCTGACACCTGTCTTGCGGAAAATGTTCTGCAAATGCTTTTGCAAGGTATTGGCGCTGATGTTGAGCGCATCTGCAATCTCAGAATTTTCTTCAAAGGAAATGAGATGGGAAATAATATCATATTCCTTTGGAGTAAAAGAGTATGTGCAGGACAGTTTACCCATGATATCGGATAAAGCTGGGCTGGAGCAGGAAGGACGCTGGGACAGGCGGCTTATGACAGCATTAATGTGCATGCCGATCGAGCGGAGAAAAAACATATCCTCAGCAGAATATGCTCCATGTTCCTTTGTGGAAAAGAGCGTGAGAACTCCATATAAATTATTGTCGTAGCAGATGGTTAATTGCAGATTGTCATAGATATGGTATTTCTTGTAGCATGCTTTGTACATAGGAGTCTCAAAGCGATGCGCATCATCCACGATATCGCTTTCACGGATGACCTTGGATTCATGCGAATAGAGATTCCAACCAAGATCATCAACATTTTCAAAGCTGATATATCGCTCCTCGGCTTCTGAGAATTCTTTCGGAAAACAGGTAAGCACAGACAGCTTTATATCAGAAGAAACGGAAGATTCTTTTAACATGATACTTGCATAAGAAAATTTGATCACGCGTTTTAGCATAAGAAAGAAATCATCGTCGATATCTTTCAGGCTCTGCCATTTATACATATTGTAGATCAGTTCATTTATAATGAGAAATTTATTTTTTTCCATTTGTAAAAACCTCGTTTTTTAACTAAGTTGAGTAATTACCTATAGTATAACAATCCATATACTTAAAAACAAGTATATGGGATCAAAATTAGGTAAGCGGATATGAAAAAGAATTATTGAAGCAAGGATATATAATCGCTAAAATAAAACCAACAAATACAAATAACACAAATACAAAGGCGTATTTTTAAACATCTGAAATAGTTCAGTAGTTTAGAAAATGCGCCTTTCTTAGTTGAAAAAGGAGGATGTATATTATGGCAACAAGTGAACAGGTAATCAAGGATTTAGACAGGGTGATCGGATTAATAGAGACTGATACAGCAGACATTCCAGCAGAGGAAAAGAAAAAAATGGTCGCTGAGACATTAGATCATTTTGACAATTACGTAAGTCCAGGCTGGTTAAAATATCGTAAATCAGTATCATCTGATTCAGAAGGCGGAGCAGTACTTGAGTGGCAGGATGAAGGAGCTTACTGCTACGGATTAAACGGAGAGAAGTTTATCGACTGCCTCGGTGGATTTGGAATTTACACATGTGGACATAGAAACAAAGAGATTTTGGATGTAGTAAAAGCGCAGCTTGAGCATCAGGCACTTCATTCACAGGAATTACTCGATCCACTCAGAGGTTATCTTGCAAAAGCTATGGCAGACATAACACCGGGAGATCTCCAGTATTGTTTCTTTACCAATGGTGGTGCAGAGGCAGTTGAGATGGCATTAAAGCTTGCTAGAATTGCTACAGGCGGACGCTGGTATATTTCAACAGTCGGAGCTTTTCATGGTAAGTCTATGGGAGCTATCTCCATGGGTGGAAAGAGCACTTATCGTGTTCCATATACACCAATGGTACAGCAGGTACAGCATGTTGAGTATGGCAATGCTGAGGATATGAGAAAAGCTATCCGCAATCTGACAGCAGTAGGTGAGAAAGTTGCAGCAGTTATTCTTGAGCCTATCCAGGGTGAGGCAGGTGTAATCATTCCTCCAAAAGGATATCTTAAAGAAGTACGTGAAATCTGTGATGAGTTTGGCGTTGCGCTTATATTTGATGAAATTCAGACTGGTATGGGACGTACAGGTACAATGTGGAGATGTGAAGCAGAAGGCGTGACACCGGATATCATGACATATGGTAAGGCATTCGGTGGTGGAATCCTTCCGATCACAGGTATTATCTGTAAGCCTTCTATGTGGGTAGATCAGCTTGTAGAAAACCCATGGCTTCTGGGTTCGCCAACATTCGGAGGAAACCCTCTTTGCTGCGCGGCTGCAATCGCAACTATCAAATATATGCTTGAAAATGATATTCCTGGCGTATGCGCAAAGAAAGGTGAAGTGTTAAAAGCCGGATTAGACAGCCTTGCAAAGAAATATCCAGAGATTATACAGGAAGTTCGTGGAACAGGACTTATGCTTGCTGTAGAGTTCCATACAAGTGATCTTGGTTATGAGACTTCAAAGGGATTGTTTGCAAGAAGAGTAATGACAGCAGGAACACTTGTCAATGCAAAGACAATACGTTTTGAGCCGACAGCAGTTATATCTGATCAGGATATCAAAGACGTTATCTCAAGATTTGACGAAGCTTTGGCAGATGTAAAAAAAGCAATGTAAAGAGAATTGATATAAATGGAGGTGTGCCATGGATGTAAAGAAAATGTATATTGATGGAGAATGGGTATTGGCAGAATCAGGCAAGACAGTAGATACCATCAATCCATCAAATGGAGAAGTGCTTGCGACAATTACAGAAGGTGATGTCGCAGATGTCAGAAAAGCCGTTGCAGCAGCAAAAAAGTCATTTTATAATACAAGAGAGTGGAGAGATATGGATTCCCAGACAAGGGGTGACATACTCTTACAGATAGCTGATGAAATGGACAAATGCAGGGATGATCTGGCAAGAACCGATACATTAGATCATGGCAAACCTCTCCGTGAAGCTGAGGCGGATGTCGATGATGCGATCCACACTTTCCGCTATTATGCCAGTCTTATCAAGACACCACAAGGCGGTATCTATGAAGTAAACGAGGGTTTTGGAAAGATGCATTCCTATACGGTTCACGAGCCTACAGGAGTATGTGCACTTATCACTCCATGGAATTATCCGCTGCTGATGGGAGTTTGGAAACTGGCACCAGCGCTTGCGGCAGGAAATAGTGTGGTGTTCAAGCCAAGTTCCAATTGTGTGCTTTCAAGCATCAAAATGTTTGAGATATTTGAAAAAGTCGGTCTGCCAAAAGGTTGCGCAAATCTTGTCCTTGGACCGGGCGGAGTAGTTGGAAATGAACTTGCAGAGAATGTGGATGTTGACATGATCACATTTACAGGAAGCACATCGGTCGGACAGAGCATTATGCGCGCAGCAGCTGTAAACGTAAAGAAAATCGGATTAGAGCTGGGTGGCAAATCACCAAATGTGATTTTTGCAGATGCAGATATCGAAGGTGCAGTAGAATGGGCAATGATTGGTATTTTCCTCAATCAGGGTGAAATCTGTTCGGCTGGCTCAAGAATTATTATCGAAGAGAGTATCAAGGATAAATTTGTAAAGAGACTTGCCGAGAGAGCAAATGCGATCACTATTGGAAATCCGCTTGAAAACCCGGATATGGGACCTCTTGTAACAGAAAGCCACATGAACAAAGTACTTTCATATATCCAGTCAGGAATCGATGAGGGAGCCACTTTAGTATGTGGCGGAAGTCGTTATACTGAAAATGGATGTGAAAAAGGCTTTTATGTAAGGCCGACTGTATTCGATGATTGTACAGACGATATGACAATAGTAAAAGAGGAAATCTTTGGACCGGTCGTAACTATCCAGACATTTAAGAGTGAGCAGGAAGCAATCGACATGGCAAACAATACACCTTATGGATTAGCAGGTGCTGTATTCACATCGGATGGCTCAAGAGCTTTGCGTGTAATCAAAGAAATCCGTGCCGGTATTACCTGGATCAACTGTTACAACCCATGCTTTAATGAGGCACCGTGGGGCGGATACAAAATGTCAGGTATAGGACGTGAGCTTGGTGTGCACGGACTGGAAGAGTATCAGGAGATCAAACAGATCAACATCAATCTTAATCCAGGCATTGTGGGCTGGTACGAGCATTAATAAATTAAAAATAAGGAGGCAACCTTATGGGATTAAGTAAGATTGAAATAATTACCGGAATGCAGAAATTTAATGGATTAAAAAGAGTACTCAGTGAGGCTGGTGTCGGTGGAATGACATTTACGCAGGTACTCGGCTGTGGAAGAGAAAAGGGCTCAAGAGAATATGAGATAGACGAGCGCTGTGAAATGGAACTTCTTCCAAAGCAGATGATCAGTGTTGTCGTTGACGACAAAAATCTGGACAAGATTCTTGACGACATAAAGAAAGAACTGTATACAGGACATATTGGTGATGGTAAGATTTTTGTATACCATATCGACAATGTGATCCGTGTCAGAACCGGTGATGAAGGCAGCGAAGCGCTTTAAAAGGAGAGAGGCTGATGGAAGAAAAGAAACTGGGACTAAGAAATGTAGTGTCCGTATCGGTAGGTCTGGTTATCGCAACAAGCTGTCTCGTATCACTTGGACAGGGCGCTGGCGAGATTGGAACAACATTTATCATTGCAATGATCGTTGCATGTCTGTTTAATATGATATCCATGGCCTCCATGTCAGAACTGAATGCACTGATGCCAAATACGACTGGTGGACTGGCACAGTATACATTGGCAAGCCTTGGACCGGTTCCGACACTTGTATCAATGGTTGGAGGATATATTCTCTGTAATGTTTTGTCCGCAGGTGTCGAGGCATCAATTTTCGCATATGCAATGGGACAGATCATTCCGCTTCCGATATCCAATTTCTGGTATACATTTATTGTGACAGTGGTTTTGCTTATTGCAAATCTTCAGGGAGTGGATATGTTTGCAAAAATCCAGGATCTGGTTGCCTATCTCATGTTAGGCTCTATGCTCATCATGGGAATTATCGGTATTGTAGGACTTGGAACAGGTGTGCAGATTGAGCAGCCATATTACACGACAACAAAGATTACAGACATTATCCCAATGATCGGTGTAGCTTTCTGGCTGTTTATCGGTGCAGAATATGCGATCCCGATTTCAAAGGATGTAAAAAATGCAAAGAGAAATGTGCCTCTTGGTATGTTTATCGGACTTGCGATCATGTGTGTCGTGCAGTCGGTAATGATTCTCGGATTTCACAATTATACATACTGGGCAGACCTTAAGGCATCACCCGCACCGCACCTTTTATACGGTATGAACCTGCTTGGAATGCCTGGAAAAGTCTGGATGACACTTGTGGCAGCACTTGCAGTCATAAGCACTCAGAATTCCAGTGTTCAGGGCCTGTCAAACATCTGTCAGGGTATGGCAAAGATGAATATGATGCCTCAGGCATTTGCGAAGACAAACAAAAAGAAAGTACCATACGTAGGTGTATGGTTTGTGAGTATCCTGATCCTGATATTTGGCTATATCAGCAATGATTCATCAGAACTTATCAGCTTTTTGATCCTGGTAGGCTCAGTATTCTGGATGGTATCCTATATATTTGCGCATATTGATGTTTTGGTACTGCGCAAGAGACTTCCAAAAGCACCAAGAAACTTTAAAGTTCCATTCGGACCGGTATTGCCGCTCATAGGAATTGCCGGAACCACATATATGATCATAAATATATCAACAGATCCGAAAGAGAGGCTTATGATTTGGCTTGTGACCGGTATCACATTTCTGATCCTGTTCGTGTATTCTGTGCTATGGATCAAATTTAAAATGAAAATTCCGGTTTTTAAGAGTGTGCCACTTGAAAAAGTTATGGCTATGGAGCATCAGATGTATTACATAATACGAAAAAAGCGTGGAATATGCAGATAATTATGAGAAATTTTTGATTGATGGTTGACAGATTACAATAATTTCGTTACCATACATTTAAACAAAGAGGGAGTAGTTGCATATGCTTATAGCATATGTTCCAGTATTCGTCAGGACGTCTTACCACTGTATTCTTCATTTTAGTCATGGATTACCACAGGCTACGAACGGTGATATATTACGATTCTTGAGGACAGCGGATCAATAGACCGGGTGCTGGATGGCTTAGTTCAAACAAGACTTTTTGTGTACTATTTTTGTGCACAAAAGGTCTTTTTCTTTTGTGCCGGAGTAAAGGAGAGATGGAGATGAAAGAAATTTACAGACAAAACAAAGAAGAATTACTTCAAAACTATCACAGTGGAGCAGGTCACAGTGAAAGCAAAGCGGCAGAGCTGCTGCAGGAATATGGTGAAAATGCCTTGCAGGAAACCGGAAAAAAATCACCATTTAGAATTTTTGTGGAACAGTTTGCAGACCTGCTTGTCATAATTTTGCTTGTGGCAGCAGTGATATCTATTTTTTCAGGAAGTATTGAAAGTACGATCGTAATAATAGTTGTGCTTATACTGAATGCGATTCTTGGAACTGTACAGTATGTAAAAGCAGAAAAATCACTTGATTCGCTGAAGGCATTGTCTTCACCAAAAGCGAAAGTATACCGTGACGGATCTAAAAAGGAAATCGATTCGAGAGAAGTCGTTCCGGGAGATCTTCTGGTACTTGAAGCTGGCGATATGGTAGTTGCGGACGGAAGAGTGCTTGAAAGCTATTCATTGCAGGTAAATGAAAGCTCTCTGACAGGTGAGTCAGCAAATGTTGAGAAAAAAGATATAGAAATATCTGACGAATGTGCGCTGGGAGACAGAATAAATATGGTATTCTCAGGCAGCCTGGTTACCTATGGAAGAGCCAATGTCATCGTCACAGGAACTGGAATGAATACAGAGATGGGTAAAATTGCCACCCTGATGAATGAGACACAGAATAAGAGAACTCCGCTACAGAGAAGTCTTGACGATTTCAGCAAAAAACTGGCAATTATAATTATGATAATAAGTGTTGTGGTCTTTGCACTTAGAATATGGCAGAAAAATCCGATACTGGATTCGATGATGTTTGCCGTAGCGCTGGCTGTTGCTGCGATTCCAGAGGCTCTAGGCTCTATTGTGACGATCGTACAGGCGATGGGTACACGTAAGATGGCAGCAGACAATGCGATTATAAAGGATCTAAAAGCTGTGGAAAGTCTGGGCTGCGTATCGGTAATGTGCTCTGATAAAACAGGTACACTGACACAGAATAAGATGACAGTTGAACAGATCTATGCAGATGGAAAATGTTTTTTGCCGGAGGAAATGGATGTTGAAAGCAGTGTAAACAAGCTTATCCTGTACAATTGTGTACTAAACACTGATGGTACGATAAGCAGTGGCAACCCGATTGGCGATCCGACAGAGACATGTCTTTTGGAACTGGCTAAAAAAAGAGGCTTTCTGGATGATTACAGGACTGAGGAATATGTCAGGACAGAAATTCCAAGACTTTGTGAACTGCCGTTTGATTCAGACAGAAAGCTTATGAGTACAAAGTATAACCTGGATGACAAATGTCTTGTTTTGACAAAAGGCGCTGTCGATATGCTGCTTGAGAGGACAGTAAATATCGCAACAGCGTCAGGAGTGTGCAAAATAACTGCAGAGGACAAAAAAGCCATAGAGGCACAGAATCAGCATTTTTCCGAGGAGGGACTGCGTGTACTGGCTTTTGGATACAGCGAGTCCAAACCGGATGAAGAACTTACATTTAGCAATGAGAATGGCTTTACATTCCTTGGTCTTGTGGCGATTATCGATCCACCGCGCAAGGAGTCTGCGCAAGCAGTCCAAAATGCCATAAGTGCAGGCATAAAGCCTATAATGATAACAGGAGATCACAAGGTGACAGCCACAGCTATCGCCAGAAAGATCGGCATTTTTAAAGAGGGAGACATGGCACTTACAGGACAGGAACTAGACCAGATCTCTGATGAGAAGCTGGATACAATTCTTGAGAAAATATCAGTGTATGCAAGGGTATCTCCGGAACACAAGATAAGGATAGTTGACGCATGGCAGAAAAAGAAACGGATAGTTGCAATGACAGGTGACGGTGTAAACGATGCCCCGGCTCTTAAGAAGGCAGATATCGGTGTTGCTATGGGAATTACAGGAACTGAGGTGTCAAAGGATGCGGCAGCGATGATCCTTCAGGATGACAATTTTGCCACAATGATAAAAGCTGTTTTAAATGGCAGAAATGTATACAGAAATATCATGAATGCCATTTTATTCCTTCTGTCCGGCAATATGGCTGCCATAATGGTAGTTTTGTATTGTTCACTAATGGCCTTGTCCACACCGTTTGAAGCAGTCCATCTTTTATTTATAAATCTGCTGACCGACTCCCTGCCGGCCCTCGCAATCGGCATGGAACCGGCTGACAAAACACTGTTACAGAAAAAACCAAGAGATCCAGCACAGGGAATTCTGACAAAACCAGTTGTCACAAAGCTGCTTTCCTATGGCTTACTCATAGCAATCGTTACACAGATCGCATTCTATCAGGGAGACAGTACAGATGCACTTACAGCCAGCACGATGGCATTTGCCACACTGACGCTTGCAAGATTGTTCCATGGATTTAGCTGCAGAAGTGAGCAGTCTATTTTTAAGATTGGATTAATGAGCAATATGTGGTCAATCGGCGCGTTTGTGCTTGGTGTAGTTCTTTTAGGAGTAGTGCTTTTTGTACCGTTTATGCAAAAACTGTTCATGGTTGCACCTCTTAATATGGCTCAGGCCGGACTTATAGTGCTGCTTGCATTTATACCGACATTTGTGATCCAGATTGGAAGAATATTTCGCAAGAGTAATAGCTGAAAACACTTGCCGAACCGGTATTTGATAGTTATAATGTACTAAAAAAATAATCAAATTATTGGTGAAAAATATTATGAGGAAAAAATATAAGATAAAACATAAGAAAAAGCACAAATTGCTGCTTGCGGCAGGGCTTCTTGCAGCCTCTGCGCTCATTACTTCCTGTAATGCACAGACTACGGAGACAGAAACTTCTTCAAAAAAGATAGTTGTAGGAGTAGATAAATTCAAGCCATACAGCTACCAGGATATAAATGGAAATTATGCAGGCATAGATATAGAGCTTGCGACAGAGGCTTTTGAGAAGCTTGGATATGAGCCAGAGTTTAAGACTATCGACTGGGAAGACAAGAATGATTATCTGGAGGATGGCACGATCGACTGCATATGGAGCTGCTATTCCATGACGGACAGGGAAGACAAGTATCAGTGGGCAGGTCCATATATGTACAGCCGACAGGTAGTGGCAGTGCGCTCAGAAAGCGATATATACGATCTTTCGGACTTAAGTGGCTGTCGTATAGGTGTGCAGGCGACCACAAAGGCAGAAGATCTGTTTTTGCATATATTGGATTCAGATCTGCCGGTAGATGTGCAGGTTAACAGCTTTTCTACTACAGAAGAGCTGTTTGCGTTGCTTAGAAAAGGCTATGTGGACGCTATTGCAGGGCATGAGGCACTCATCGGAGAGCTTGTAAACGACTCCACAGACGCATATCGTGTGCTTGATGAAAGCCCATATATATCGCAGATCGGTGTGGCATTCCAAAAGGATACACATAAGGATCTTGCAGAGGATCTTACCAAGGTACTTAAGGATATGGAAAACGATGGAACAACAGGCAACATAGTACAAAAATATGGCCTGAATCCACAAAATGTATTATTGGGAGGTTCGGCAGATGAATAATAAAATAAAAAGCCAGACCTCCCGGTGGGCATTGCTTATAGCTCTGGTTATTATCGGGGTAGTACTTCTATTTACTTTTAATAAAATAGACAGACATAATCTGACGGCATCTCTTGATGAGACGATCACGTTTGCAAAGCATCGCCTTGACAAGTACCAGATCTTCAAGTCAAATGATCAGGTAAAAAGTCTTGTCAGGCTTTTGGATAAATCAAATGAACTAAGCGACAATATAGATGAGTGGAGTGGTCCGGATGAAGCAAAGATCAAAGACTATGCGCTTCGCCAGAGACTGGATGGTGTAATTCTGCTCGATGAAAATTTAAACGTAACTATGGATACTACTGAGGATGGCAGCGGATATGAGCTCTGGAGAGATATGATAAGCTGTTCTTATGTAAGCGACATCATCAAATATCCACAGAAAACATATACAACGCGTATAACGATTGACGGATCAACGTATGATTTTGCGGCAGTATCCCGAAAAGACAAATCCGGACTTATCATAACGTATCTGAAAAAAGATAATTACAAAGAGGCCTACGGAGATATTACGCTTGATACATTATTTTCCAATTTTCCATTTGAGATGAATGGAACTCTTGTAGTCTGCGAGGATGACAAGGTGGTAAGCAGCAGTGATACTTCGCTTGTCGGAAAGACTGTTGACGAGTGCAAAGAGATGTATAATGGCAGTTTTACGGCAGATTCTGACAGCATAGTAAGGCTGATCTCAAATAATGGCATATGGTACGGAAGAAGAGATTCCACAACAAATTACACGATATACATGTTTTTCCCTTCACATCAGGTATTCATGAAAAGGAATGTAGTATGTGGTGTATATCTGCTTGTTGCGTTTCTCATACTTACGATCTATATTCTTGGCAGAAACAAGGCTGAAAAGAAAACCCTTGCAAGAGAGCAGAAGAGGCTTCGTATCATCAATGCGATAGGATATGCGTATACATGGATCACTCTCTATGATCTGAAAAACGGGACAGTTGAGAGACTAAAAGGAAAAGAGGATTTTGCAGGGCTGGTTGCGGAGCCGTTTATGAACGCCTACAGCGAATTTGCGGATATGGATACGGTAGCAGACCGACTTGAGGGACTACAGTCACTGTCCATAACAAGCCAGACTACAGACGGTAGATGGATGCTTTCTCTTATTGTTCCTCAGAGATTTAATGCTGATGGAAAAATAGATGCTGTATTGCTTGCAACGCGGGATGTCACTGCGCAGAAACAGCATGAGATAGTGCAGGACAATGCGCTTAGGAATGCCCTTGCCAATGCAGAACATGCGAACAAGGCAAAGACTGTTTTCTTAAACAATATGTCGCATGATATCCGTACTCCGATGAATGCGATCATAGGTTTTACAGCACTTGCTGTAAGTCATGTCGACGAGAGAGAGCACGTTATCGAATATCTAAGAAAGATAAATGTAGCCGGAAAGCATCTGTTATCCCTCATAAATGATGTGCTCGATATGAGCCGTATCGAAAATGGCAGCGTAAAAATCGAAGAAAACGAAGTACATCTGCCAGATGTACTTCATGATTTAAGAGCTATCATACAGGGAAATATCGGTGCAAAACAACAGGATCTCTATATAGATACGCAGGATGTGGTGCATGAGGATATACTAACGGACAAGCTCCGCCTGAACCAGGTGCTTTTAAATATCATAAGCAATGCTGTCAAATTTACTCCTGTCGGAGGAATGATAAACGTCCGCGTGACAGAAAAACCAAGTGAAAAAATCGGTTATGCAACATATGAATTCTGCATAAAAGACAATGGAATCGGGATAGATGAAGAATTCCAGGAACATATATTTGACTCATTTGCCCGTGAGAGAACAGTTACAGAGAGCGGTATCCAGGGCTCAGGACTGGGACTTGCTATTGCAAAGAACATAGTTGATATGATGAGAGGAACAATCACACTAAACAGTGAAAAAGGCAAGGGCTCCGAGTTTGTAGTCACTCTCGACTGCAAGATCTCAGACTGCAGTGTCAAATATGAGCCGATCCCTGAACTTGTAGGTTCAAGAGCTCTCGTGGTAGATGATGATGCAAATACATGTATGAGCATAAGCAAAATGCTCAGAAAGATAGAGATGCAGGCTGACTGGACGACAACCGGAAAAGAAGCCGTAATGCGTGCAAAAGAGGCATTTGACGAAAAGAGGCAGTTTGCAGTTTACATAATCGACTGGATGATGCCGGACATGAATGGAGTTGAGACTGTAAGAAGGATCCGTAGAGTGATAGGCAATGAAACACCTATTATCATATTGACAGCTTATGACTGGACTGATATAGAGTATGAAGCAAGGGAAGCCGGAGTGACGGCATTTATTGCTAAGCCGCTCTTTATGTCAGAATTGCATAGTGTACTTAGCCAGCCGGTTTCAAAGAGAGTGAAAAATGTAAATGGTGATACAAACAATGATCAGTCTGCCTGGAAAAACCGTTATGAGGGCAAGAAGATCTTGCTTGTCGAGGACAATGAGCTGAATCAGGAAATTGCAGTTGCTATCCTCGAGGAGGCTGGACTTATTGTGGATACTGTAAATGACGGTTCAGAGGCAGTAGAGCGCATGGCATCAGCTACAGAAGACAGATATGACCTGATTCTTATGGATATACAGATGCCAAAAATGGACGGTTATACTGCAACCAGACAGATCCGTACTTTAAGCAACAATAAGAAAGCGAATATACCAATACTTGCCATGACAGCGAATGCATTCGAAGAAGACAGAAAGAATGCATTTGAGGCAGGTATGAATGGTCATATAGCAAAGCCTATAAGTATTGATGTGATTCTTGAGGCTATGGACGAAATCTTTTTATGATTAATGTATAGTGTTGAGTGGGAGAATTTAATGAGAGGTTATAGAAAAAAGATAACGGCATTACTTGTTGTTATATGTATATCTGCGGGCTTTTTTGCCGGCTGTGAAAAGAGCAGGACAGCTTCTGATACAGAATCACTGCCAGTTATAAAAATCGGAAGTGACAACTATCCGCCTTATAATTATCTGAACGAGGATGGTGTAGCGACTGGAATTGATGTGGAACTGGCTAATGAGGCATTTAGCAGAATGGGCTATCAGGTTGAAATGGTCAATATAGACTGGCAGGAAAAGAAAAATCTGGTAGAAAGCGGTGATATTGATTGTATATGGGGCTGTTTTTCAATGGATGGAAGACTTGATGACTATAGATGGGCAGGTTCTTATATGATCAGCAATCAGGTGGTTGCGGTAAAAACAGACAGTGATATATATACTCTTTCTGATCTTGAGGGAAAGAATATCGCAGTACAGTCTACCACCAAGCCTGAAGAGATCTTTATGAACCAGACAGATGAGAGAATTCCACAGATAGGTAATCTGATAAGTTTAGAGAAGCGTGAGCTGATGTATACATTTCTGGCAAAGGATTATGCGGACGCGATTGCGGCACATGAGACATCTATTTTGCAGTATATGAGCGATTATGATACAAGTTACCGCATACTGGATGAGCCACTTATGACGGTTGGCATAGGTGTTGCATTTGCAAAAAACGATGACAGGGGAATCTGCGAACAACTGGATGATACACTTGAAGAGATGAGAAAAGATGGAACCTCTGAAAAAATCATAGGAAAATATCTTGATGATCCGAGTAAGTATCTGGAGGTGGAGCAGCTTGAGTATTAAAAGAAAACCATTAGGCAAAAAATTCTGGATTCTAATTATAATGACAGGTATTGTGGTCATTGGAATAACGATTGCTGTCCTGACTCATATATGCAGAAGCAATGCTCAGAAAAACCTGCTTGATATAGCTAATTATATGAAGGTGCAGTGTACTTCGTATAAACATTACAATAACGGCTCAGAGACGCAGGCACTGCTTCGTTCAATTGAAAGCTGCAGACAGGTTGAACAGAATATCACAGAAGGTGCAAATGACGGGACTGCGCTAAGTGAGGATATGCTAAAGGACTATACCAGGGATCTGTGGCTTTACGGCATAATTGTCCTGGACAATGAAGGCAATATTGTATGCCATTATGCAAAGGATGAGCAGGTAGAAAAGCAATTGCTTGAAAATTACAGTGCAGATACAGTCATTGATGGTATAGAAAATGCAAATAGATCGTATGCCCAGAGAATTTATCTGACAGAAGGTGGCTATATCAATTTGGCGGCTAATGCGCTTGAAGATGGAAGTGCCATCGTGATCACATATTTTTACATCTCTCCTGAGACAGCACAGGCATATTCACTTACATTGCAAAGCCTGTTAGAGGGATACAAAACATCAACAGATGGGACGATAATGATAGCTGACTCAGGGAAAGTGATCGCCAGCAATGACACATCACTTATAGGAGCACAAACGGCTGATAATAATGTAGTACAGGTGATAAAGGATAATGCGGACAGCAAGCATATAGTGCATGTCACAGACCAGCATTGTTATGGCATTATGCTAAAGCAGCGTGATTATTATATTTATGCATATATGAACGATAGTAATGTTTTCTCATCATTGCCACAAAAAGTCCTATTCATTTTATTACTATATATTCTTGCAGTATTTGCCTGCTGTATATTGCTTCAGATGAATGAAAGATCGCATATAAGATATGAGGTTGAGAAAGAAAATGAATACAAAGAAGAACTTCTCGAAGCTGTAAAAAGAGCTGATGCGGCCAATGAATCAAAGACAAGATTTCTACAGAGGATGAGCCATGACATACGTACTCCGATCAATGGAATCTGTGGCATGATAGAGGTGGGCGATTATTATGCGGATGACCTGGAAAAACAGGCAGAGTGCCGTGCAAAGATAAAGGATGCATCACACCTTCTACTAGAACTTATCAACGAAGTACTTGATATGGGCAAGCTTGAATCAGGTGAGATAATACTTGATGAGCAGCCATTCAATCTTCATGAAGTATTAGACGGTGTCATCGTTGTTATAGATAAACTTGCAGTAGAACAGGGCATCACACTGACACGTGAGCATTTTGATGTCATTCACTGGAACCTTATCGGAAGCGTTACACATGTAAAGAGACTGTTCATGAATATCATGAGCAATGCCGTAAAATATAATAAAGAAAATGGCACGATCACGATAAGATGTCGTGAAATCGTACCGGCAGACGATGATATGGCGCATATCGAGTTTGTCTGCGAAGATACCGGAATAGGAATGAGCAAAGAGTATCAAAAGAAGGTATTTGATCCATTTACCCAGGAAAACAACAGCGTGCAGTCCAAGTATGGAGGCACCGGTCTTGGAATGCCTATCGCAAAAGGATTGGTCGAGAAGATGAACGGAACCATCACCTTTGAAAGCGAAGAGGGAAAAGGAACTACATTTATAGTGACTATACCTTTTAAGATAAATCAGCAGATAATTGAGGAGTCAAAGGAAAATCAAAATGATATAAATTCCATAAAAGATTACAAGCTTCTTCTTGTTGAGGACAATGAGCTCAATATGGAAATATCAGAATTTATCCTAAGCACCGAGGGGGCTAAGATATCAAAAGCATGGAACGGCAAGGAGGCCGTAGATATGTTTGCCAGGTCAGAACCGGGAGAGTACTCTGCGATCATCATGGATGTAATGATGCCGGTGATGGATGGTTATCAGGCCACCCGTGAGATAAGAGCCATGGACAGACCGGACGCAAAGACGATACCGATCATAGCCATGACTGCAAATGCATTCACGGAAGACCGCATGAAAGCAAGACAATGCGGCATGGATGAGCATATCTCAAAGCCTATTGATTCAGAAAAACTGATAGAGACACTTGACCGGCTCATGAAAAAAGGAAAGTAGGAGTAGATTATATTTTCATCATTCCAGACATAATGCATACACCGGCAGCACCAGATTCCATAACCTCTGTGAACCGTGGAACAGTAAGATTTGAATTATCGCTTTTATTTGAGGTAATATTGATACCACCGATCGCATAAACCGGTACCAAAACCGCATTGCATACATTCTTTAGAAAGTCAAGTCCGCGTGGTGGCAACCCTTTCTTGCAATCGGTTGCATATATATGTCCTGCCGTCAGATATGTTGCGCCAAGCTGTTCGGCTTTTATGGCATCTTCCACAGAGTGGATGGATGTTCCGACAACCTTAAAGAAATGCGGATGCACACCCATATTGTAAACGTAGTCTTCGAGAATTGGCAGTGGCAGATGGATATATGGATGCTTAAGTTCCATAGCTGCGTTTATAAAACTGTGCAGGATACATTGTACATCATATTTCTTACAAAGACTGATAACATCGCATGCCAGAGACAGATATTCTGCCTCTGGCATATCTTTTTCCCGGAGCACGATTGCGTGAGGATGAAGCTTACAGACACGTTCGAGCTGCTCCATAAATGGACGGCTGCTCAGATGACGGTTTGTGATGGCGATGATATCGTCATTGTTTAATATCTGGTTTGTATTTGTTAGTGTGTTAATTTCTTTATTCATACTTTCCTCATAAAAAAACAATCTATTGTTTTATACATAAATATAATCACTCATAACAGGCTGCAGTCCGATATCAAGCAGCGCATCGTACACCTCATCCACACTTCTTCCATCGGAAATCTCAAACTGATCATCACCTTTATCCTCGATATCCTCAACATGGCTGCCGATACCTGTGCTGACTCCGGCAGAAATCTTTGTAGCAGCTATATTTACCAGATTGTTGCGGACACGCTCATTTTCACGGGTAGAAACCGTAATGCTTGCAAATGGCATGAAAAGCCTGTAAGCACATATTACTTGCAAAAGCTGTCTCTCGTGCACATCCTTGGGATTTATCCTGTCATTATTGATGATCGGACGAAGGCGAGGGCAGGAGAAAGCTATCTCAGCCTGTGGATATTTTTTCTGGAGCAGGTAAGCGTGATAGCCAGTAGCAAGAGCATCTTTTCGGAAATCATCCAGTCCTAAAAGTGCGGCAAATCCGACTCCACGCATACCGCCCTTTAATGCACGCTCCTGTGCATTAACTCGATAAGGGAAAATACGTTTGTGACCGGCAAGATGAAGCGTCTCGTATTTGTCGGAGTTGTATGTCTCCTGGAAAACGGTCACATAATCAGCTCCGCATTTGTGCAGATATGCATATTCATCGGAATTCATAGGATAAACTTCCAGACCTATAACTTTGAAATATTTGCGGGCTATTTTGCATGCCTCACCGATGTATTCGACATCTGACATCTTTTTACTTTCGCCTGTGAGGATCAGGATTTCCTGAAGTCCGGTATCGGCAATAGCTGCCATTTCTCTTTCGATTTCCTCAGCATTGAGTTTTGCGCGTCGTATCTTGTTGTGGCAGTTAAAACCACAGTAAATACAATAGTTTTCGCAGTAATTTGCTATGTAGATAGGTGTAAACATGTATACACTGTTTCCGAAATGTTTTCGTGTCTCTATCTGTGCTGCCTGTGCGATCTCCTCCAAAAATGGAAGCGCGGCAGGTGAGAGGAGTGCTTTGAAATCCTCTACACTGCGATATTCGTGCGAAAGTGCGGCTCGCACATCTGCCGCGGTATATTTGTCATAGTCATAGCCTTCCATTTCCGCTACAACCTGATCCATGACATCGGAGTTCAAAACCTCCATGTCAGGCAGATATTTCATGTGATCTATTCTGTTTTTCTTCATGTCTTCGAGGATCACCTCGTTTATGATACTATCGTTGAAGTGTTCGTCGCTGACGACAGCGTTTGAACTTTTAATTTTATCAATGCTCATTGTAATTTCCTTTCCAAATATATTAAATTCTCAGACTTCCCACATGTTGATTATGTGTGATGTCGCACGGGATGCGGGCTGCGCGGTTGCAGGTAGCAGAACTCGCTTCGATTGCTAATTTGTTGGCATCGGTTTTGGGCTCTTTTGATTATTTATGTTCATTTTACAGTTGTACATTTGAGCCG
>CAVICC010000004.1:0-12293 GCA_963641405.1 bacterium
TATTCACAAATCTTATATCAGTTTTTAACGTTTACACAAAACTTGAAACGGTCTCAATAATATTTTGCCAGCCTTGGCACAAACCACGAAGCTATTATGATCACTATCGCCAATATAAATGCTACTATCGTACTGATCAGCCATAATGCAAATCTCCCTGCTTTTTTCATAATGTACCTCCACTAAATATGCGGTGTTTTATTAGTTTTCTGTATTTTTTTCGCAAGAGTTGTTCCCTCAAGACAGTTTTCAACCATCCAGTTCTTAAGCTCACTATTATCTTCGCTCTCATAATAATCAACAAGTTTCTGCTTAAAAATACCATCCAGTTTTACAGGAACATTAAATATGCCCTTTCCATTTGCAATAAGTATCTTATTTGCCGCAAATGATCCGACTCTCTTATTTCCATCCTTAAACATCTGTGTTCTCATAATATAAAGTCCTACAGATAATGCCCTGTCGGTAATACACTCTATTTTGTTGAGTTCCTGAAGATCTCTATATATTTTCTCTATATCCGGCAGCTCCGGTCTCCAATCCGTTCCGGATATCATTACATCATCTGTTCTGAGTTTTCCAAGATACTGGTATGGAACGTCAAATCTAGCTGTCAGTTCATGTATATTTTCTAAAAATACCAGATCAACTTCATCATCTACATGATCTAATAGATAATGCCATCCGTCTCTCAAGCAGCATACCTTGCTCATCTCTGTCGGTGTAACATTCTCAACGTTTACATCGTTAAGAATAGACTGCGTATCTGCAAATGTAACTGCTATACCCTCCAACTGTGCCTGCTTGTAAATAGAGTCTACCATAATTCTTTTTGCACAGAAGATGTTATCCTCTTTTGTCATATCATACTTATCTGTAATCTTTACCATGTTTTTCCTCCAAATCTGCTATTTGCTGTTCTGATCTTCAAATTTTTTCATTGCAACTATATAAGCCAGCATACGTTTCGTGTATTCCGGACATTCTCTTTCTCCTGATATCCAATGTCGAAGTGTACCTATCGGAATCTTAAATGTGTCGGAGAACTCTTTTTGTGTCATTTCAAGAGACTTAATCATGTCCTTTATTGATATCTCCTCGTCATTAGATAAATGTTCTATTACTGAACCTTCATATGTAAGATGTTTTTTTTCGTTCATTTGACCCCTCCTTGTATTTATATGGTACTCCAATGGAGCACACAAGTCAACACTAAAACGTTCCATTGGAGTGTTTTTGTGAATTTATCACAAAAAGTCTGCGGTTCATTAATAGAAAATGCCGAGTTTTTCGGATACTTAATATGTAGAGATATTTTTTTCCTGTGCTGCTCATAAAAAAAGGCATATATACCGACTGGTATCTGCCTCCGCTTAATTCTTTATGTTTTATCACAATTATACCCATACAAGCAGATCCATTTCACTGTTGCTTACATTATGAAGTTTGTCCAATAACTTGTACTTTAGCTTCATTAGTTCCTCTTTATTAGTATCATTTTCTTCTTTTTTCTGCCAGTTTACGTAGATATTTAATCTGCTCACGATCGTCAATTGTACGATCTCCTGTATTAATCGCACACACATACAGCAAAAGTCCCATTGCAACAATCATGATCACCAGCACTGCAATAATATGGATCATCAAGGGCAAGAAAACATGCCCATACCCTGTTTATCATGTACTCCTGATCTGATAACAGCCTGATCATCTTATACAGTTCATTTTTTCTCTCTTCTCTGTCACGCTGCAGTTTTATGACGAGATCCGACAGATCTTTCTTTAAACCACCTTTTGCAGATGCTGTATATTATATTTTGCTGTTCTCACAGCTATAAAACCTTTTTTACCTGTACTAATTTTCCGTTTATATAATGTTTTTGGTAGTCATGACCATTAAATCCTACATAAACATCATTTTTGCATGTATCTTTATTACAAATTTTGATCCAGTTACCAGTCTGCTGACTCGATAATTCTATATGTTCAAATTCCAGCCACTCAATCCCTGCCAACTTTGAGTACAACATTGCATCCATCTCCGGCAACATATACCCAAGACCTTTAACACGGCTATATAATTTCTCCCTGCCTATGTATTTAGCCAAATAATTCACGCTCCATAGCTTCTAATTTCTCTAGGATTTGGATTGGTGAAGGTGCCCCTTCGAGTACTCCATTGATATAATGATTAACGAATTTGTGTCTATCATAGCCTACATACAAGTCTGTTTTCTTTTCATTCTTATATGTAATCATCAACCAATCTCCACTACTTTGACATGCTATATGTATGTAACGATCATCCAGCCATTCAGCACCTTCATACATTGTATAAATCATGTCCTTTGGTAACTGATGTTTTTCAGTTTTAAGTCTTTTATAGATTTCTTTTTGTCCTATGTATTTGTCCATGATATACACCTCTCAAGCTAACATACCAATGATTAGTACATATACTTACCATTACTATCAAAATCTGCATCATCTATTTCGATTTTTTCTCCATTACTTTCTCTTTCAAATGTTTGATAGTATGCCTGTCCTGTCCTACTCATAATCAATTTCCACAACTCTTTGTCTGTTAAGTCTGGCTGCTGTTCTATGAATGCTTGTAACTTGTCATAATCCAAGTCTCCATCTTCATTCTGAAATTCCACATCATCCTCCGTTTTTCCATACTTTTCAAGGACAGCATGATCATACACAGAGTATTTATAAGAATTTATTATCTCTTTTTCAAGATCCAGTTCTTTAAATAGCTCTAAGAAACTCGCTGCTTCTGTTTTGCATTTCCATATCCCATCTGTTGATTTTCCTCTCCAATAAATAGTACCCATAATTTTTCTCCTTTGGTTTCAAATGCCTAGTTTTAAGCTTTTGGCACATAAACTTTCGATGTATTGCCCAGCTAATAATATTTTGCTAAAATATATATAGGGTTAGGGACTGAGCTATCTACTATCAATTAGTTCTACACCAGCTATTTTTAGTTTAGTTATGTTCCTTATCTTTAAATAAAAAAATGCGGTAGAGTTAAATCTTTTTAACTCTACCGCAAGCGGTATGTAATGCATAAGGATTAACTCTTTATGCATTTATTTTATTACTTTACACACAAAGAAAGGCTCCTGTCTTTATAGATCGCAATTATTTACTGTTCTAGGGAATGGGATAACGTCACGGATATTTGCCATTCCTGTAAGGTACATTACACATCTCTCGAAACCAAGTCCGAAGCCTGCATGTCTTGCAGAGCCATACTTTCTGAGGTCTAGATAGAACTTATAATCATCCTCTGAAAGTCCAAGCTCGTTTATTCTGGCAAGAAGCTTGTCGTAATCATCCTCTCTCTGGCTTCCTCCGATAATCTCACCGATTCCCGGCACGAGGCAGTCAACTGCGGCAACAGTCTTTCCATCCTCATTAAGCTTCATATAAAAAGCTTTGATCTCCTTTGGATAATCTGTAACGAATACAGGGCGTTTGTAGATTTCCTCTGTGAGGTATCTCTCATGCTCTGTCTGGAGATCACATCCCCACGATACCTTGTAATCAAATTTGTCATTGTGTTTTGAGAGGATATCGATAGCCTCTGTGTAGGTCACGCGGGCAAAATCGTTGCTTACGACATTCTGGAGTCTCTCAAGTAGTCCTTTGTCCACGAAATTGTTGAAAAATGCCATTTCCTCAGGAGCATTCTCAAGCACATAGTTGATAACATACTTAAGCATTGCCTCTGCAAGCATCATATCATCCTCAAGATCTGCGAAAGCGATCTCAGGCTCGATCATCCAGAACTCTGCCGCATGGCGTGTAGTGTTTGAATTTTCTGCACGGAAAGTAGGTCCGAATGTGTAGATATTCTTAAATGCCATGGCATATGTCTCACCGTTTAACTGTCCCGAAACAGTAAGGTTTGTAGGCTTGTTGAAGAAATCCTTTGAGAAATCCACTTTTCCGTCCTCTGTCATAGGAAGGTTGTTCATGTCAAGTGTGGTAACCTGGAACATCTCTCCCGCACCCTCACAGTCGCTTCCTGTGATAAGCGGTGTGTGAACATATACGAAATCTCTCTCCTGGAAGAATTTGTGGATCGCATATGCACAGAGCGAACGTACTCTGAAAACTGCCTCAAATGTGTTTGTACGAGGTCGCAGGTGTGAAATAGTACGAAGATACTCGAATGTATGTCTCTTCTTCTGAAGAGGATAATCCGGTGTAGAAGCACCCTCGACCGTAACCTCTGCTGCCTGGATCTCGAATGGCTGTTTAGCCTCCGGTGTGAGCACGAGTGTACCCTTTACGATGATGGCAGCTCCGACATTGATCTTGCCGACCTCCTCGTAATTGTCCAGTCCATTTCCGTAAACTACCTGAATAGGCTCGAAAAATGTACCGTCATTTACTACGATAAATCCAAAGTTTTTTGAATTACGGTTACTTCTTACCCATCCTCCGATAGTCACTTCCTGATCTGCGTATTTGTCCTTGTTGTGGAAAATATCGCGAATGTTAATAAGTTCCATTATCTAATCCTCCATCTAAACCAATGCCAGCCCTATCAGGCCAGCATCAGCTAATTATCATTACTGAGCACTTTCTGTAGACTCTGCCGTCTCTGTAGTTTCAGAGATATCCGTACTCTCAGATGTGGAACTATCGCTAAACGTCACCTGTGCGTTTCCTGTCACAAGATCTATTGCTTTGTTCACAAGATACTGATTTTTGAGATAAGTCTCTCCCTCATCTTTATGGCCGCTACCAAAATACTCATATACATCATCTGCCTCACTAAACTGTCCATTGCTTGCAGAAATGATATAGCTTACGTAATTGTCAAAGGCATCCTCATCCATCTCAATGCCCTCTTTCTGTGCGATCAGACCGAAAATGAATTCTACCTTGATCTGAGTTGTGAGATTACTTGTCCAGGTCTCTGTTGCCTGATCAACAGTAATGCTGTAATTAGTGCTCAGATAATCTTCAAGGGTCTGACCATCTGACACATTTTCATCTGTAAATGATGTAATATACTCATTAAGTCTTGCCTGTAAATACTCCTCCGGTATATCGACAGTACTATTTTCTACCATATAATTTTTGATCTGTGTCACTTCTGCGCTGTATAGTTGCTGCTTAAGGTCACTCTCGATCTGAGTGTTAAGGTCATCTACTGTTGTAATTCCTGCACTTGTTCCAAATACAGTATTTACCTGCTCATCTGTAAGATCTGCCAAAGCTACAGGATCTGCTGAGTAGATCCCCTTTATAGTATACTCGAATGTAACAGTCTGACCATTTAAGTCATCATTTCCATAATCCTCTGGGAATGTCACATCGCCTTTTACTGTATCGCCAACCTTTGCTCCGATAATAGGAGCGGTAAATCCATCTATGAAGCTCGTCCCTGATACAGAACAGTTGTTCGATACATCAAGAAGCTGATCTGAAGCCGAACCACCATCAAATGCCTCGCCATCCTTGTATCCTGTGTAGTCTACCTTTACGTAATCTCCCGCTTCAACTGTGTCGCGGTCTGTAACCTGTTTGTATGGATCTCCTCCAAAGGAAGTAAGAACACTTGTAAGGTATGACTGTTTAGATTCATCAGTCACTTCATAATCAGGATCCACTGTAATAGGTATCGCTGAATAATCAGCAAGCTTTGTAACCTGCTTTTCATAATCAATGTCAAACTGACCACTTCTTTGGGTCGCACTGGCATTTTCTGTCTCTGTAGCATCAGTACCGGATTTTCTTTTATTAATTCCAGCAACAATCGCTATCACTGCTGCAATTATAACGATCACAAGCACCGCTATTACTGCTATTTTTTTCTTGTTATTTTTCTCGCTCATTGAGTCCTCCTGAATTGTGTATGCATATCGATACATATTACTTTTGCACCTTATCATATGCAAAACATAAATCATCTGATATGTATAATTACTACTGTGATAAACCCGTCCGGTAATAATACAAAGCTGCTCTTATTCTAAACAATGTGATAAACAACATTTACTGTACGGCACCACATTAGTCTACAATATCACATATCGGACTAAATTACAACGAGTGAAAACTGCTTTATCTTCGCAAAAACAGGTGGTGTATGCATTCTTATGCCTATATTTATGTGTCCTTCACTAAGTTCCACTGCCTCCAGCGAATGTGTGACATATCTGATATCTGATGGATAAATCTTTTTTGTATGTTCTTTTTGTCCATCAGCACTTATTTTTGTCATGAAAAGACAAACATCAACACCAGTCGTATTTGTTCCTCTGTAATCTACAGAAAGTACATATCTGCCCGGCTGTTTTATGTAAATCTGCTTCGTCAATTCGAATTCAAAATTGGTATCCGATGATATATACATGCCCTCATCGCCTATTTCAACCGATACCTCATCAGGAGTTTTCGACATCCACCATCCATCTAGTCCTGTTGAAAAATCAGCATTTGGCAGGATATTAATTCCTGTTTCAACTTTTTGTGTATTGTCAGCAACATAAAATGACTGCATAAAGGAATCAAGATCATATATAGGAAGATGTTGTGTGTCAAAATCCTTATATGCCTCCCACCCGGCAAGTTCATGGCACTTCTTATCAAACATACCCATATTCTCATGCCAACTGCCAAATCCACATTCCGGAGCACATACAGGCTCCCAGTAATATACACCAGTCTTTCCTGTTGTATCAGCTGAAACCTCTGCCGCTGTCTGCATAATCATAAGAAGTGACATCTTCTGTTCCTGTATGCCGGCAGGAACTCCTGCTGTATCCATCATCTCCTTTGAGACATGTTCACCCTCACAGTGTCTCCACGGATGAGCCGTCTCAACAACATATACAGGAAGATTGTATGTATCTATCAGCTTTTGCATGGTATATTTCAAATCCATATATGTGCCATGCCAGAATGCATAAAATGATATTCCAATGGCATCTATAGGCTCCATTCCAGCTTCAAACATGGCATCAAACCATTCTTTTAGATAATAGAACCTGCCACCCTGATCGAGATGTATCATAACCTCCGTTTCCGGCAGTACATCCCTTACAGCACGTATTCCGGAATTTACAAGCTGTGCCAACTGTTTAAAATTTGGAACCTCCCCATCCGGAAAAAGCATACCGCTTCTTATCTCATTTCCAATCTGGACCATATCAGGTGCACAATCAGTCATTTTTAGTTTATTTAGCACGCTGTATGTATAATCATAAACTGCTTTTTTTAGTTCCTCAAATGACAGATTCTGCCAGGCTTTAGGCTTATTCTGCTGTCCAGGATCTGCCCAGAAATCAGAATAGTGAAAATCAAGTACGAAATGCATGCCATATTTTTTGATCTTGTGAGCCATCTCCATAGTATATGTAAGATTACAGAAGCCCTTTGATTCCGGCACATTTTCAGGCTCATTCCATATTCTAAGACGCACGGAATTGACATTATTTTCTTTTAGGATATCAAAAATTTTCCGTCTGACCCCTTCAGAATCATAAAATGCAACACCAGCTTTGACCAATTCCGGAACTGATGATATATCTACTCCTTTTTTAAACCATGGATGTTTTTTCTTCTTGTGCTGCTGCTTTATGCCATACATCTTCTTATCAGCCTGTGCCAGATAATCATCAAAAGACCTGTCGCTGTCAGGATCAGTATATATGATTCCGTAACTTATGCTGATTTCTTTATTGCCAAGTATCTTACTTACCCTATTCATATAGCTGTCAGCCGAAAGACTGTCCACGCCCGGTATGAAGACACAGAATTCATCTCCACCAAACCGGTATACCATAGCACCTGATAGTTTCTCTTCATCAAGTATATTAGCAATATTGCGAAGCAGTTCATCCCCGTGCCTGTGTCCATATGTATCATTTATCAGCTTAAAATCATCAACATCTAGAAATATCAGCGTACAGCCTATGTTGTTTTCCGCCAGTTCCTCAAACATCGGAACAACCATCTCATTGCATGCCACTCTATTATAAAGCCCTGTCAGTGAGTCTCTGTTATAGAGTTTTCGCATCTCTTTATTTGCATTTTCTAATACTTTTTGCTTGAAAAGGTTCTCAAGCTTTCTTGTAAGCGTAGACTGTATATCAAAAAGTTCCGGCCGTTCATACAAAAATTGTGGATTTTTAAGAACAGTATATCCAATGCTCTGATCCCTGAAATGTATCGCACAAAACATAAAACATGCAGGTTCTTTTGTTCCACTCATATATCTCATAAAATCAGAAACTGTATGAATTGCAAGATTTCCCTTTCCTCTTTCGTTTGCAAATGCGACCACTTCATTTTCAACATCATATCCGTTTATCAAAAATTGCGAATCAATATCTGCCTTTATAAGATTTTTATCGACAACTATATATACTCCATCACACGAAAGTGACTGGATATAGTCGGAATATTCCCTGAAAAGTTCATCATAATTTAGGCATTCCTCCACACGGTTCTGTAAAATCATGACATCATCTTCTTCACTCTCCTGCTTTACAGAATATTTGATGCTCTCCTTTATGTAATCCCTGTAATTTACACGGTGAGTATTCGGACATCCACAGCTTTCGGCCGGTATAAACTCAGACTCAAGAAAATGGTCAGCGGCCTTTTCACCACCTTCCCATACATCTTTTAATATCTGTACTGCAACTCTTCCGATATTACCTCTGTTGTGCTCTACAGTAGTAATTTGCGGATTAAAATATGCTGCTTTATCGAGATTGTCAAATCCCGTAACTAGAAAATCACGTGGCACCTTGTAGCCAAGTGTCTCTGCCGTAGCACATATTCCGGCAGCTATATTGTCATTGGCGCAGACAAATGCCTGTGGCAGAGGCTTTTTTGCATCATGCCACTCTGTCATATATCTTACACCTGTGGCATAGTCAAATTCGCCAAACAATACCATATCATCCGTGACAGCAATGCCATATTCTTCCATTGCCTCAAGAAATGCCTGATAGCGCATCTTATTCTCATAGTGAAAGTCCGGTCCTCCGGCAAATACAAAGCTCTCTACTCCATGTGAATAGCGCAAGTGATCTATTACCTGCCTAAAAAGCTTTTTATTGTCATTTCCAACATAATAAAAGCTCTCCATATCGTAGCCAATACTGACTACCGGTACCGAAAGATGTTTTAGCTTATTTACAATTTTTGCTATCTGATGTTCATCCGTTGTATTCGTACAGTCAAAAACGATTCCATCGAAATTCTCCAGATCCGGCAGATCATATAAACTATACTCTCCACTGTTAAATTTCGGATCGCGGCTCCACGTACCGTTTGTACTGAAAAAATACAGGCACACATCAACCCCAAGGTCTTTGGCCCCACTCATGATTCCTTCTACCCATGAATAGGTGACAAAGCGTCTCCAGCCGTCAGCCAGAAGGGCTATGTTCTTCATTTATTATCCCCCCAAGTTTGTATTATAATATGAGGGTTAAATTTATTTTGTCCCTCATTATGACTAATCAACAATTTTTGTTCTAAATAGTACTTTAATATTATACTACATTTTAACGATATTTCGCAATAAGATTGATTTTTTTTATATCATTTGCTAAAATTATATTTAAATAAGCAAATTAGGAGGAACAAGTATTGAATCCAGCATTAATAGTACTTATAATTGTTGCAGTTGTGCTTGTAGCGGCTCTGATAGTATTATCCATACTTGGCAAGAAGGCACAAAAAAGAAAAGAAGAACAGGATGCACAGGTCGCTGCTGCATCACAGACTGTCAACATGTTAATCATTGACAAAAAGCGAATGCCCCTTAAAGACGCCGGGCTCCCACAGATCGTCATTGATCAGACACCAAAGCTTATGAGACGTTCAAAGCTTCCAATCGTAAAAGCAAAGGTTGGACCAAAAGTTATGACTCTCATCGCAGATGAACAGATTTTTGATGAGATTCCATTAAAGAAAGAAGTAAAGGCTTCTGTCAGCGGAATATATATCACATCTGTACGAGGCCTGCGTGGACCACTTGAAAAGCCACAGAAGAAAAAGAGCTTCCGTGCAAGAATGGCTGAAAAATACAATAAAGCCAACGAGCAGCTCAAGGCAGAAGAAAAGACAAGTGCCGAGCGAAAAGCAGCCAAGAAAAATAAATAAAGATTTAATATTAAGCCAGACGTAGCAAAATGAGCATCCCGATGGGATGCTCATTTTTTGCTTACAACTTATGCTATATTTACTGCCATACCTTTTTTTCGCACGGCTATTGTAATGTGGCAATCACCTACATACTCATAATTTACGTCAAGTGCATATTTTACCTCGGCTGTGATCTCATCATCAGTCTCACTCACTTCTATTCCTGTTGCATCTATGCCGATCTGTATGCTGCCAAACGGTGTATAATAATAAGTCAGGTTTTTCTTGCCCTTCTCAAATATCATATGTACACTCATCGGTCCTTTTCTTGTAAACTCAAGACAATCCTTATTAAACTTGAGCATGTTTTTGAGGGTATTATTCTCTCCCTCCATTATCTCCTCAAAGAGCACATAGTGCTTGTTATTTCTAATATAATATTCCCCGGGTGCTATAACTTCCACAGCATCCGATTGTTCGTCAGGTGCAAGCTGCAAACCTTTGAGGGAAACAACTACATCTTTTGTCATGATCTGTCTCCTTGAACTTAGTTGTTATTTATTTTCTTCATCCTGCTGCTGTATTACAGCCTTTACTGCGACAGCCTGATTTTCCACATGAGTATGCATCTCCTGTGTGACCAGCTCCATATTCCTTGCTTCAAGTGCGCTCACTATCGCATCATGTTCCTTTACTAGCACAGGATAATTTTTAGGATCTTTTAGATATTCCACTCTGTAGCGATACATCTGCTCCCTTATATTGTTCAGGAGCGTGATGAGTTTTGCATTGTCAGTGGCCTCATATATCGCATCGTGAAATTTTACATCCTCCTCTGCGATTCTTTTGACATCTCCTGAATCTATGCTCTTTTTAAACTCATCGCGGATAACTTTCAAATTAGCAAGCTGCTCGTCATTTATCTTGTTGCATGCAATCTTTGCCGCCAGCTCGTCAAGCGCTTCTCTGACTTCAAGCACATCCTCCATATCCTTTAATGTCATCTTTGCCACTTCTGCACCTTTTCGTGGCATAGTAACAGCAAGTCCTTCCTGCTCAAGCATACGTATAGCCTCACGTATAGGCGTCCTGCTGACCCCAAGCTTGGATGCAAGCTGTAATTCCATAAGTCTCTCGCCAGGCTTAAGCTCTCCTTTTAGGATTGCTTCGCGCAGAGTGTTAAATACCACATCTCTAAGTGGCAGATATGCATCCATATTTAAAGTTAAATTGTCTGTCATATAATTACTCCTATCCTATGTATCTATCTATTATTTACGATTATTGTATATAGATGTCAGATATACCTGCTTTGCAAGCTCAGAAGATCTCATAGCCTTAAACGCTGCTTTTGCTGTTTCTTCGTCATCAAAAAGTCCAAAAACAGTAGGTCCGCTGCCGCTCATCATAGCTCCAACTGCACCATGTACCATCATATGTTGTTTGATCTCATCTATAACCGGATAGTTTGGAATAGTCACAGTCTCAAGAACATTCCCCATATGCTTAGCTATACTATATAGATCCTTTGCCTTTATATCATCGATCAGTAGGTCGATGTCAGGATGAATGGTATCATCATCTAGTTTTAAATTCTGATATACAAATTTGGTCGATACAGAGATCTGTGGTTTTGCGATTAGTACAGGACATTTTACCATAGGTGGCAGTGCCGAAAGTTCCTCTCCTATGCCTTCTGCCAAAGCTGTGCCACGCATGATGCAATATGGCACATCAGCTCCTATCTTTACTCCACGCTCCATAAGCTGTTTTTTAGTTAATCCAAGATCAAATATCCTATTCATACCAAAAAGCATTGCTGCCGCATCCGTGCTGCCTCCAGCCATACCGGCTGCAACCGGAATACGTTTGTCAAGCTTTACAGATACACCATCAGTGATGCCAAACTCATCCATAAGCAGTCTGCCTGCTTTGTATATAAGATTATTCTCATTTACGGGAAGAAAAGATAAATTAGTCTGTATCTGTATATCTTTTTCTTTTGTCTTTACTATATCAATCCTGTCATACAGGTGGATAGTCTGCATTATCATGCGCACTTCATGATATCCGTCCTCTCTGCGCCTTACCACATCAAGTCCGAGATTGATCTTTGCCATTGCTCTTAATGAAATATCGTCCATATTGTATTACCTCTGTTT